>JALYZZ010000268.1 GCA_030948675.1 Bacteroidota bacterium
ATAAATAAGTCTTCCATTTCCCGAAGAATAGCAATGCAGTTTTACGAAGGAAATAAGACTAGAGGTTTTTCTGCTTTGCAGGAAAATTATTTGGATAGCATTATAAATTTTTGCAATCAAAAAAAAATCAAGCTAATACTTTTAAATACTCCATTGCACAAAGAGTATTTGGCCCAGGTGCCAGAAATATTTAAAATAAAATATTATTCTTTCATACAAAACAAAAAAGTTGTTTTTATTGATTTAAAAGACTTGCAACTGAAAGACGATTGCTTTTTGCCTGACGGAGATCACCTCAACTACAAAGGAGCTAAAGAAACCACAAAGTACTTGTATAGCGCTGTAAATTCACCTGTTAAATATCAAAGGGGGTAAAAGCCAAGGCTTTGCTATGAACTTCTTTCCATTGTTTCTTCTTGTTGAAGCACGCTCCTCATAACATAGCTTTTCCAGTACTGCATGCAGCGGCATCTGGCGGCTTCTTAGGCTGGCCGCATGAAGATATATGCATCCATATTTAGCATATTTTATCAGTTGGCGATAATTGAAGAATGTGTAAAAAATACACTATCAGTAATGGTTTGAAAGAATTGTGTTAGCATTAGCGATAATTAAATGGACAATTATTTGTTTAAAAACGTGTTTTGCAACTAACTACTTTTGCGCAGTAATAATCGACGATAGTACAATAATTAAAAAAAAAGTACGGTCGCAAGGTTGTTAACACCGCAAAGAGTTAAGGAAGCTCGTAAGCTGACTGATACAATATTTGAAGATTTTCATATGGCAAGCAATCGTTAGAGGCTGCTCCGTTTCTACGGAGGAGCCATTTTTTTTATGTGCCCTCGCATACATGTCTTTTTGGCAACGATGCTCGTAGTCGACGTGGTTATTGTATAACACCTTTGGCCATCCACCGGTGGTCGGGGAAAATCGTAAAAAGGGTGCAAAAAGATCCATCTAAGAAAACCTGTTGAACTGAGCGTAGCAACGATGATGCTATGGAAGCGAAAAGCTGGTTACCAACAACAACTTAATTATTTATTCAATGGTTGTGTGCGTCTGCATTGCCGCCTGGGTTTCCTGCTTGTTTGTTGCGTTGTTGCATAGCTTTTGGTGAGAACTTTTGTAGCCTCAAATTAAACGTGAGCAGCAAGTACCTGCCCAGCCGGTTGTTTTGCACATCAGTAACTGTGGTACCATTTACATCGCGGGAAATGCCGGTATTTTGATTGAAAAGATCAAAGGCCTGCAGGCGAATAGTTGCCTTGTTGTTTTTAAGAAACCGCCGCTCGGCAAACATGTTTAGTATTGTAGGGTTTGAATTTTTTGTGTTTAAATATCCCTGGTTGATCATCTTACTAAGGTCGTAGCCTAAAGTCCAGTCTTTAAAAAAATAGCTTTTCCCGTTAATACCGAGAGTCAAAGACTTAACCTCGGTAGCGATAATTGTATCAATATAGTTGGTAGTAGTTTTGTTGAGGTTGTAGTTTGCGTTAACATCTATATCAATCTTGTCGGGCAGGTCTAATCGAAAACGAACAGCGGGACGAACTACCCAGTTTCGCCCATTATTTCTAAAATTATCGGTGTAAGAAATGTTGTTATCAAAGCTGCCGGAAGTACTTACAGTTGCAGTGAATTTGCGGTCTGCAAACGGCTTTGTATAGGCAAAGTTTCCGTTGAAGCCGTAAAAGCCGTCGGTGTTGAGATAAGTGGTGGTTCTGCTGGTACCAAAGGGATTATTAAAACGGGCGCTTACAATCTTATTTTGCGTCTGATCGTAGGAGACGTTTGCAAAAAAAGAATTACCTGTTAAGATGCCCACCTTGTTGTATTGCAGGCTTAGCCGGTTGGTAAATTCTGCTTTCAGATTGGGGTTGCCAATTACAATATTTCTGATGTTGGTACTATCACTAATGGGTTGTAGTTGTATGAAATTAGGCTCGCGGCTGCCTCCTCCATAAGTAATTGTAAGGTTGTTGCTACGTGCAAAATTATAAACAAACCTTGCGGTTGGCAGGAGGTAAAAATTGCGGTTAGCAGTGCTGATCTTGCGGCCAATGTCATTGCCGGTTAGAGCAGATGGTTGGGCAACCACACCAAACACATAATTGTACTTAGGCTTAAATGTGCGCAGGCTGAGGCCATAGCGCTGGGTGGTAAACTGATAGTCATAATCATTGCTTTGTGGCAGGTTCCTGGCTTTGATACCTAAGACAGGATTAATATCGTCGACATTTTTAATGCTATTGGTTGCAGAGTTATTTCTGTTATAACTAAACTCTACCGAGGTAAATTTAGATAAGGGCTCAGAGTAGCCGATGCGAAGATTAGTGGTCACATTCCTGTTTTCGTTGGCAATATACTGTATCCTGTTGCTATCACTAACAACATAGTTTGGCATGGTTGAGTCTACATCATGATAGTTGTTATTGGCATTTCTATCCTGGCTGCGTTGCGAATAGTCGATGCTACCGTTGACGCTGAAGTTTCTTCCTTTCTTATCAAATTTGTGGTTAAACAAAAACTCTGAACCACCCGATGGGGAGGATGAACTACCTGAACTAACACTATTGTTCAACGTATAAAATTTTTGTTTGCTGGTCTCAGAAAGGCTTTTGCTATCGTAATTGGAAAGGCTGTAAGAAAAATAGGGAGTGATTTTAAAATAGTTGGTGGTATCCATATTGTACTCCACATTCCAGGTAATGCGATGACTGCTGTTGCCTGAATTGTTGGTGCTGCTGCGCGCCGTAGTACTGATATTTTTCGGGTTAAAGTCTTGCTGGAAAGAAGTTCCCGTAACATAGGTGCTGCTACCCGAGAAGCTGTAGCTGCCATAGGTCGTGATTTTTGTACCTATTTTATCCCTGAAGTTTAAGCCCAAAGATTTTACGAAGGTAATACCGTCGCCACCAATGGTTCGGTCAGCGCTTCCAAAATTTGCTCCGCGGGCGGCTCCTCCTCTGCCGCCGCCATTGAAATTAAAAATATTTGCGTTGGTATTGTTTAACGAACCCAGTAAAGAAAACTGCCGGTCGTCGCTAAAGCTATTGGCCGAAATTCGTGCTACGTACCTGTTTTGCGTGCCGATACCGGCTGTACCGTTACCAAAGCTGCCTTTATTCTTATTTTTTTGAATAGTGATGTTTAAGATTTTTTCAGGCTCTCCCTCTTTAATGCCTGTGATATTCGCCCTGTCGCCGTAATCGTCGATAATCTGTATACTTTCAATAACATCAGCGGGTAAGTTTTTAGTGGCAGTTTGCACATCGCCTCCAAAATAGTCTTTACCATTTACCCTCACTCTGGCAACTGCTTTGCCTTGTGCAGTTACATTACCATCTTTGTCAACCGTTACTCCGGGCAGCTTTTTTATCACGTCTTCAACCGGGGCACCTTCTCTTACTTTATAGGCATTTGCCTTGTACTCAATGGTGTCTTCTTTCACCGTTACCGGGTTTAGTGCAACCACTACCACATCCGCCAGCCTGTTGTGTTGTGGCGTAAGTTGTATAGGGTCAATCGTAAAAGGATTAAGATTTTTGGCAACAGTGTATAGCCGCTCGTTTGTTTGATATCCTATCATCGTTGCACTAATTGTAAACGCTGAAGAACGAACATTGCTGAATGAATAAGCACCTAGTGCATTTGTAGTGGTGGTAATGCTGTCTTTTGCTGCAATAAGTTTTACATACGCATCGTGCAGGGGAACACCGGCAGAGTCAGTAACTGTGCCAACGATAAGGCGAGTCTGCTGAGCAATTAAAAAAACCGGAGCAATTATGAATACAAACAGAAAAAGTAAAACTCTTGCCATCCAGAAAGAATAATTTAAATATGGTTCGTTTGAGGCAATAAAAGTAACCTGCTAACTCCGTACCACCCCGCATGAT
>JALYZZ010000281.1 GCA_030948675.1 Bacteroidota bacterium
CCGGCAAATACCCCTGCATCTTCTTCCATGTAGCTGTATACCACATAGTATTCTCCCTCTTTGCCAGTACCGCGCGTGCGGCCGAAGCCGGTATCCATCCCGGCAATCGTCTGAAGCTCAAGTGCAATATGTTCAATCACATGACCCATCCAAGTTCCTTCTTCTACCCTCTTAAAAAAACCTCCGGCCGCTCCTACGCTACATCGATGCGAATACATAGACGGCAAAACATTCTGCAACCGCTGTAAAAAACCTGGAATTTTATTCGTAGGCCGCTGTTCCATTTCCTCCAGGTCGAGCCTTATCTGTATTAATTTATTTCTTCGTACGCTCCAGTAATTTGGGCCGCGTAAGATTTTAGTTTCAACAATTTTCATATCAGTTGATTTGATGATTTTTGCAGCCACTATTGAAGATATTGACTTACCGTTGCCAAGGCCCGATTAATTTATAAAATTGCTTTCCCTTTTACAACCTTCGGCTTGCACATGGAATAGTATTTCTGCAAATAATAAGCCTGCCAAGTCTTTTTATCTCATAGCGTACAACATTGATGGCAGTACGCTGTTATTGAAAAACGGGTTCGATTAATCGTTGCTTGCATCGTCGCCGTTGTTGGCGGTGCCTTTTTTAATTATATTTGATTACTCGAAATTATTGAGCTTTTCATCTTTTATAACTGCTGTTTCCTTGGAAGAAGATGTAAAGTTTTGAAATTGAATAGTTAAACGATTACTACTGCTATAATGAAACCATTTTATAGGTTTACATTTGCAACATCGTCTAAACATTAGCAATGCCGGAAATTAAGGGAAAATTGATAGCAATTGGTGGCGCCGAAGACAAAGGTACAGTTCTCGAAAAGGCGCTGTCCATTCACCATAATCTAAATTTCTTCGGATTGGGAATTCTTCGGCGCATCGTAGATGAAGCTGGCGGTGTGTTAGCGCGGATAGAAGTAGTAACGACTGCTTCTATGATACCTTTTGAAGTTGGAAACAATTACCTCGAAGCATTTGGAAGAATAGGTTGCACCAACGTAGAGGTGATGCATATTAGAACACGCGAAGATGTGCAGGACGAAGAATACATTGAGCGAATTCAAAACTGCAACGCAGTTATGTTTACCGGAGGCAACCAAATGCGGCTTACTTCTATTTTCGGTGGAACAAAATTTCTACGCATTGTACAAAACAGGTACAAAAACGAGTCTTTTATTGTTGCAGGAACTTCTGCAGGTGCTATGGCAATGAGCAATACAATGATCTACGAAGGTGATGCTTCTAAAGCTCATTTAAAAGGTGAAGTAAAAATAACAACAGGTCTTGGTTTTATGCAAAATGTAATTTTCGATTCACATTTTGAAAAACGCGGACGTTTTGGAAGGCTATCACAAGCAGTTGGGGCAAATCCGTCGTGCATTGGAATAGGGTTGGGAGAAGATACCGGCATGCTGATTACCGAAGGAAACAAAATGGAAGCTATTGGCAGCGGAATGGTAGTTATAATAGACGGTCATGATATCAGGCACAGCAACATTGCCGATATACCTGAGGGAAACCCAATGAGCGTAGAAAATATACGAGTGCATCTTTGTGCGAAGGGAAATGGTTACATGGTGCATGAGCGCAGGTTTATAGAACGGATGGCAAAAGAAACAACACCAATAATGACTGATTGGGATTAAGAGATATGCTTATTCTAGTTTGCAAGTAGCTGCTTTCGAATAACTACGTTTGGTGTTAAGGTTGAATATACAATCAAGAAGTAACATGTTGTTTTTTTCCTGCATTTGTTCACTCATCATTAGCAATTGCATCTCACTCTTTTACTTCTGCTCGTTATTGAAAACTAAACAACCTATTTTTTCAGTTTTGGTTAAAGACCCCTTTAAAATTTCTTTTTTTTCTACGAAGAAACACTAAATCCGCTTCGTCCAAATCCGCCTCTTGATACTGCGCTTTTGAAGGAGTTGCTTCCTATATTCGATCTTTCTGATAATCCACCTGAGTAGTATCCTGCTCTTTGGTACCGGCCATTGCTATAATTACCATACGGCCTAAACGCATAGTACCACATAAAAGCATTTCCGCGACCTGAGTGATGTGCGCGGCTATAAGGCGCAGTAGTGTCGCTTCTCATATAGACTTTGTTGCCATTCTCCCACTCCTTATTGGCGCGGTTACATGAGGCCAGCACTGCAGTTATTAACACCAGTTCTACATATTTTGATTTTTTCATTGATCCCGTCACTTTACTGTTATATAAATTTCATAATCCTTTTTTACCGATACTTTTTTAGTGTCTCCGTCTTCATTTTCAGCTACTGTACTTTCATTACCTAATGCAGGAATGGTATCTCTGTATTCAACTGTTTTAAACAAATTTCGCTTTAGCCAAACCTTGTGTGTGGTAACAAGTTCATCGCGTAGCGTATCCAGATGCGTTATATGAACGAGTGTCTCTACCGAACCTGATTTGTTTACCTCAGTAGTCACGTCTTCATTACTTTTTTCGTTGCAACTAATAAGGATAACTGCAGCCGCTGCAATAACAGTTTTGTATTTTAGATTCAACATATATTTATAGTTTTTTTTGATACAGTAGGAACAGGTCCGTTTACGTTTTGTTTGCCTTCAACCTACCAAGGGAAAGGCCCGGCGATAAGGCCAGATAAACGCGCGAATTTCCAGTTGGCCCTTGTATGGTAAATATACAGTGGACTCATACCAGCGGCGTTTCCTATTTCAGAATTTGTCAGCTTGCCCCGTTGCACTGAATACCATCCATACCAATTCCTGATTTCCTTTTACATCTTCCTTGGCGATTTTTTTACTTTCTTTGCGGGACAATTAAGGCTATGAGCAAAAAGACAATTGCATTTGTAACAGGGGGTTACGGTGGAGAATCTGTAATTAGTTATAAAAGCGCTGTTACCATCGAAAACAATATTGATAAAGAAAAATTTAATGTTTATAAGATAGATATTCATCCTACCGGATGGTGGTACGAATCTGCGGAAGGAGAAGAAATTGCTGTAGATAAAAATGATTTTTCTATAAAAGTACATGGCGATAAAATAACATTCGATGCGGTGTTAATTGGCATTCATGGTACCCCTGGTGAAGATGGAAAACTGCAAGGTTATTTTGATTTGCTCAAAATTCCTTACACCAGTTGCAATGCAGCAACATCTGCTTTAACCTTTAACAAACGATACACCGTAGCAGTAGCAGCTTTTGGTGGAATACACGTGGCGAAGTCGGTGTTACTTTTTAAAAATAGTTTTACTAACCCGGATGAAGTAGCAAGACAACTGGCTTTTCCGGTTTTCATTAAGCCAAATAATGGTGGATCGAGCATAGGGATGTCAAAAGTAAACGAGCCTTCTAAAGAGTTAGGATTGGCCATTGAAAAGGCTTTTAAAGAGGACGACCAGGTGCTGATTGAGGAGTTTATTGAGGGAAGAGAATTTACCATCGGTGTTTTCAAAACAAGGGGTGAAATAATAACGCTGCCGATTACTGAAGTAATTAGTAAAAAAGATTTTTTTGATTACGAGGCCAAGTATGTGAAAGGAATGAGTGAAGAAATAACGCCTGCGAGTGTAGATGAAGTAATTGCGGAAAAGATTAAAACAAACGCTGAAAAAATTTATCAAATGCTTAATTGCAGAGGTATCGTACGCATCGACTTTATCTACAACGAGGCAATAGGTGAACCTTATATGCTTGAAGTGAACACGGTTCCGGGTCAAAGTGAAGCAAGCATTGTGCCCCAACAGGTAAGGGCCAGGGGATGGACATTGAAAGGTTTTTATTCTGCCCTAATAGAAGAATGTTTCAATTATTAATCTACTTTCAAACTTATAAAAATATTTCGTGTTCAAATTTATCACACACAGGCCTCTTTGGGTAAGTATTGTAGTAGTGCTCGTATTAACTACACTGCTTATTCTGGTATTTTTTGGCTCACTAGACTTCTTAACTAAGCATGGTGATTACCAAAAAGTACCATCAATTGTAGGCAAGAATGTGAATGTTGCAAGAAAGCTGCTGGAAGACAAAGGCTTCGAAGTTGAAATTCAGGACAGCCTCTATATTGACACTTTTCCGAAACTTGCGGTCATAAAGCAAACTCCCGGGGGAGACGCTACGGTAAAGGTTAACCGCACCATCTATCTTACCA
>JALYZZ010000287.1 GCA_030948675.1 Bacteroidota bacterium
AATAAGTGAAATGCTTGCGCCATCAAACTTTGGCTCAACGCAATATTCCAGCTCATTTTTTTTTGCTACTTCCCTTGCTTTTCTATCCCAATCTATCAAATCCTCCGCATTATAACTATTCTCAAGACTAAGCATGGGCACAAGGTGAGGCACTGTTTTAAATGAGGCGTTTAGGCTATTGCCGACTCTCTGAGTGGGAGAGTTTGCGGTGATTAACTCCGGGTTTTCTTTTTCTAACTTTTCAAGTAATTTATACAACTGGTCGTACTCGGTATCGGAAATGAGCGGATCGTTTAAGACATAATATCTGTATTCGTGAAACCTAAGTACCTTCCTTAATTGCTTGACAACTTCAAAAGCCGGGTCTGTGTGCTTTCCTTCGGCTAATTGTTTAGTAATGCCTTGATTTTCGAGTATTTGCTGTGGAGTGTACATGAGGTAGAAGTTGGCGATAAAGTTATGCAGAAAGTGTAGTGCATTGTAACAGAAACACTGCTGCTCAACTTCTAAGTCCTTATAAATTTTCGCCTCAGCTTACTGACGTCACTAGCTATTACCATTCATAATAAGCCCTATGCTTTCAAGCTTACAATTAACGAAAAACCCTTTTTTAAAATTTTTTGTAACTTTTTGTTCTTACTCACGTATCACTTAAAACCACCGGAACATTACTGCTTTATGACGGAGCAACAATACAATGAATGCGTGAATTTGTACGCTGATAATGTGTATAGGTTTATCGTTAAAAACCTCAGGCACGAAGAAGATGCACGTGACATAGTGCAAAGCGCTTTTGAAAAAATGTGGCGCAATTGCGATGCAGTGGAAAATGATAAAAGCAAATCATACCTTTTTACTGTTGCTTATAACCAGATGATCGACCACATAAGAAAAGCCAAAAGAGTAAGTCTGACGGAAGAGTTTGGAGAAACAATTTTGGAAGCAAATTATCAACCGGCAGCGAACGTGCAGCAAACCCTTCGGGAGGCGCTGAACAAGCTAAATGAAACACAACGCAGCCTGGTAATGCTGAAAGATTACGAGGGTTACAATTATGAGGAAATCGGAAAAATAACAGGACTAAGCGAAAGCCAGGTAAAAGTATATCTCCATCGTGCCAGGCTTACACTAAGAAATTACCTGGTAAGCAGGGAGAATGTGATGTAGCAAGAAGATGGATGACCGATGACAGAAATACAACTAACAAATGCCGAAAGCTAGAAGGTCGGTAGCCAACAGCTTGAGGTTTTAAACAAAAATCTGTGATTATAAACAGGCATAATTACGAAGAGTTTTTTCTGATGTATGTAGACCAAGAGCTAGATGCTTCAGATAGGACAGCAGTAGAACTGTTTGTGGCGCAAAACCCTGATGTAGCGGAAGAGTTGAAGATGCTTCAAGAAGCGGTGCTGCCAGCAGAAATAATTGAATTTAAAGAAAAAGAAGCGCTTTATAATAAAGTAACCGGCATTTCTCAACATAATTACGAAGCGTACTTTTTACTTTCCATCGATCGGGAATTGACAGACCAGGAAAATCTTGAAGTTGAAAAGTTCGTTTTAAAGCATCCGGAGCTTCAAAACGAATTCAAGCTGTTGGAACAAACAAAGCTTGAGGCGGAGCAGTTGATTTTTGAAGGAAAGGAAAAGCTGTATAGACACCAGGCAAAAGAAAGACCTGCGATACCAATAATGTGGATGAGGATAAGTGCGGCTGCAGTATTCATTGGTCTTGCAGTTATGATATGGACTTTTTTTCAACCTGGAACAATCAAACTGGGTAACGATGTAGTGTCGATCAAAAATGAGGCAATAAAAAGATTGCCCCCCGCAATACAACAAGTACAATCAGATACTACACCAACCCACAAAAGTGAGTCAATAGCACCAGACAAAATAGCGTCGGTAACAGACATCCCAAGAAAAGCGTCAGGTGGGTCGTTTAAAAACATCGGGGCAAAAGGAAGAAGGTATGAAGTTGCTGCTGTAAAAAACAAAGCAGTACAAACATCAGCACCAGCAGTAATTGCAAAAATTATAGAGACGCCTGTACAAGACGGAAAAGCATTTGCAGAAACGATCGCATCAGCAAAAATTGACAAAAGTAATACTTCAGGCACGGTGACAAATAATTCAACCAATGCGTTCATTTTAAATAAAAATGCAGTTCCACAGGAAGTATTGGCTACTCAAACGGTTTATGAAGAAATAGACACTCGAGCTGATGACCAAGACAAAAATCTGTATATCGGCTCAGTTCAAATAAACAAGAATAGGCTTAGAGGTCTTTTTAGAAAAGCAACCGGTTTTTTGGGAGTAAAAAACAATGATAACGATGGAGAAAGAACTCTAAGAATTGCCGGTTTTGAAATAAAAAGTAAATAGTCTTACACTACACAAATCAACGTTAAACATGAAAAGGATTTACATGGCAATGGCAGCCTTATTGGTTGCAGGAGCAAGCTTTGCACAAACACCTAGCGAAAAAGTACAAACAGATACCAGCGGCAGGGTAGATACAATTAGAGCCGGTAATTTTATTATCATTAAAAAAGGCAGAGATAGAAATACTGGCGGCACGAGTAGTTCTGGTACAAATACAATGATTAATATAAAAAGAAAGCCCTACAGCTTTTCAAAAATTAGTACCAACTGGTGGATATTCGATTTGGGTTTTGCCAATGTAAACGACAAAACTGATTATGCGGGTACTGGTGCTCAAAGCTTTTTAAAATCAGTAGGACCAGGAGGCAAACCCGGCAAAGATGATTTGAAACTTAGGCAAAGCAAAAGTTCGAACCTGAACATTTGGCTCGTGATGCAACGATTAAGCATTGCAAAAGGTTATGTAAACCTTAAGTACGGATTAGGACTTGAGATGTTTAACCTGCGTTATGAAAACTCTATAAGGTACAATGAGAGTCCAAACTATATTTATAAAGACAGTATTAGTTTTTCAAAAAACAAATTATATGCAGGCTATGCTACCGTGCCGTTTATGATCAACATCAATACCAGTCCGGGAAAGAAGGCATTGAGCTTTAGTGCAGGTATTAGTGCAGGGTATTTGGTCGGCAGTCATACTAAAGAAATCAGTTCGCAAAGAGGAAAAGAAAAAACAAAAGGAGACCTTGGATTAGAAAAATTCAGACTAGCGTATGTTGGTGAATTAGCGATTGGTCCAATCAGGCTTTTTGGAAGTTATGCCTTGACAAAGCTGCACGAAAACGGCCTGGAGCAGTATCCATATAGTTTGGGTATACGGTTTAGCAATTGGTAATGCTTCTCAACCAAAAATGCAGAAAGAGGTGCATATCAAAAACTGCTAATTTGTATTCAACTTCATGACGGATCTCGTTACGTCATTCTCTGACAAAGCCCCTCGTTACCAGGGGCTTTGTTATTTCGCGCATCGCTTATCGCTGCAACGTTTAAACTTTTGTGAAAGAAAGATCGTCATACCCGTTTCTTCTTATTTTTCCGTTGGAATATAAATAAGCAGCACAAAACATGAAACGCATCTCCCTAATTGTTGTTCTAATTGTAATTTTTTTTGCAAATACTTCCTTTTACCGCGCTGTTTATAGCAAAACTGCCTATTACATTATTATCGATAAAAGTGACTACGAATTGAGTGTATATGATGCCGAAGGATGGCTAATTACTTTCCCCATAGTATTAGGTAGCAAAGATCAGGGTGACAAAATGGTTCAGGGTGACAGGAAAACGCCTGAAGGAACGTTTACTATTGTAAGTAAAAGAATTCATGAGAAATGGTGCAGGTATATGGGGGTGGACTTTCCAACCGCTGCTGATGTAGAAAAGTTTAATGCACGTAAGCGCCAGGGGATAATACCTGCAAATGCGGTTCAGGGTGGCGGAATTGGAATTCATGGCACCTGGCCGCATGAAGACTATGCTATTGACCAATTTCAAAATTGGACAGAAGGATGTATTAGTTTGAAAAATGAGCATATCAAACAGTTATACGCGATGGTTCCTATCGGAACCAGGGTAACTATCAGGAAGTAAGCTGCGGTTCTACCCATGCGTCACTTTCCTTTAACAGCATAATCAATTCTGACACGGCAATATCGCTGTTTACATTTCGCTTTACCACTTCCTTTCCACGGTACAAGGTTATTTTACCAACCCCACTTCCAACATAGCCAAAGTCCGCATCGGCCATTTCGCCGGGCCCATTCACGATACAACCCATAATTGCTATTTTCACGCCTTTAAGGTGGTTGGTCACTGCACGGATTTTAGCCGTCGTTTCCTGTAAATCGAAAAGAGTACGACCACAGGAAGGGCATGAAATGTATTCTGTTTTAGAAATCCTGGTACGTGTTGCCTGTAGAATAGTAAAGGCAGTTGAATTGACAAATTGTTCAACACTTGAATTATTTAGATAATTTCTGCCAGAGGCATTGTTGCCAGAAGCGTTGTTGTATGCATCAGCCGTCATACCCAAACAAAGACCATCGCCAAAACCATCAAGTAATAAAGCTCCACACTCTGTTGCATAATGAATTAAGTGTTCATCCGCCGTTTGCCAATAACTGTCGCAAATGATGATGGCAGGATTAAAAATATTTCTTAATTGCAGCTCCATGAACATTCGCCTGATTGCGGGCATCGCGTGTAAATTCGTACTGCTTACACACAGCACAACTGTTTTATCATCGGCGAAAGCATCGAGGTATGTAAAGTCATTAATAGATGTCGCATCACTAAAACAATCAACCATTACAAAATTGACTGTACTACTTTTTATGTTGGAAGCGGCGTAACCGCTATTAGAAAATATTGGAAAATATTTCGGTTCACCGGCTGTTCCCGCCTCCTCCGCCTGGTTAACAATCTCTTTCCATGTTGATGGATACACTATCACTTTTAACGTTCCTGGTAAAGAAAATGGCAATACCTGGTGACCGGTTAAAATATAGTCGGCCGCAGAGTCGCTTATACTCCATTTATCAGTTTCTTCATTATAGTTGTATCCAACACGCTCCAAATCTTTTGCGGAGATCTTCTCAATCTTAGTAAGGTCGGCCACCACTACAGGTACGTGCTTATCACCAATATTATCGATGGCAAAAGTTGTTCTTCTTTTATAAATAAAAGGATCGTATGGAATTTTTTCGATAGTTGGAATGGTTGACGTCAGCTCTCCCGTGAATGTAGCTGCGCCATCTGTCATCTTCCATCTTTTCTCATACCGCTTAACCAAATCGCGACAAACTGGAATTTCAAATTCAGGATCTTCGGTAAGACTCACGCGAATGGTGTCTCCGATACCGTCTTCCAACAATGTACCGATGCCTGCGGCGCTTTTTACCCTTCCATCCTCACCATCACCCGCTTCCGTAACGCCAAGATGCAGTGGATAACACTCCTTAAACTCCTGCATCATCTGTTGAATAAGCAACCGGTAAGCTTGCACCATCACTTGAGGATTACTACTCTTCATACTCAACACAATATTGTGATAGCTTTCATATCTCGCGATTCTTAAAAACTCCATCGCACTTTCTACCATTCCCATGGGCGTATCACCATACCGGCTCATAATCCGGTCACTCAAACTACCGTGATTGGTACCAATTCGCATAGCAGTACCGTATTCGCGGCAAATTTTTACAAGCGGGGTAAAACGTTCTTTGATTCTATCTATTTCCTCATTGTATTCAACATCGGTATATTCAATGAATTCAAACTTCTTTTTATCAACGTAATTGCCCGGATTAACCCTTACCTTCTCTATAATTCTCGCTGCAATCTCCGCAGCATTTGGCGTAAAATGTATATCTGCAATCAAAGGGGTCGTATATCCTCTTCTCCTAAGTTCATCTTTAATATTCTTAAGATTTTCTGCTTCTTTTTTACTGGGGGCTGTTATACGAACCAACTCAGCTCCCGCTTCTATACAACGAATCGTCTGCTCAACAGTCGCAATAGTATCCATCGTATCGGTAGTGGTCATCGTTTGAACCCTTATAGGATTATTGTTTCCTAATAAAAGGTCTCCCACCTTCACTTCACGAGTAACTAATCTTTCGTATTTAGTTAATGAGTTGCAGTATAGTTGCATGATATAATAGTTGTAATGGAATATTAAAATAAGGAATTAGGAGATAGAAGCAGGAATTTGATAAACAAGTAATTTAAGCAGTAGTCATTTTCATTTAAAATTCCGCTTTGAAAATTACCAGTCTTTTTTGTTGGCGCCGCCTGTGTTATTTCTCTTTTGCACGCCTTGCTGCAGTTTTTTCTCTTCCTGTCTCAGTGAATTCAACATCTGCTCGGCTTGTTTTTGATTAAGCTTGCTTTTGTTTTGAGGCTGATCATCTGGATTTTGCTTATTCTTATCCTGTTTTTTCTTGTCCTGTTTGGGTTGTTGCTGTTGCTGTTGTTTTTTTAACTCGTTCAGCGCCTTTTGCAGGTTTTGCCTTACTTCTTCGTCTGTCGGAATAAGCCTCAACGCATCTTTATATGCATCAATACTTTCCTGCAATTTGCTCTGCCTGGTCAATGCTACTCCTTTGTTGTAATCCGCACGCGATTTTCCCGCCGGATCTTTAGCATTTTCGGCAGCGGTTTCGTATACCTTTTGTGCTGCTTCTGCCTTTTTACTTTTATACAATGCGTTACCAAGATTGTACATTGCCAATGGATCTTTTTCGTTTATCTCAGCCGCTTTCTGGTATTGTTCAGCAGCCTTATCATACTGTTGTTTTTTATAAAGCTCGTTGCCTTTTATTACAAGCGGTTTCTCTTGCTGCGCGTTTGCTACAACAGCAAAAAACAAAAACAATATGATACATTTTATTTTCCCCATGAGAACCACTTCATTTTTCTTTCAGGAATAATTATTTCCAGTATCAGGAAAACAACAGCCAGCAGCAAAAACCATTGAAAAAAAGAGTTATACACTCTAATCCCGGTTCCACCTATCTGTTTTTTTTCCATTTGATTGATAGATGAAACAACGTTTGCTGCAACATCATCTGCAGTTGAAAACAACTGATACTTTCCGCCTGTTTGTGCAGCAATATTTTGTAAATCCTGCTCGTTTAATTTTGAGATGATTGTGTTACCATTCTCATCTTTTTTGAAGTCATTTAATGCAGGGTCAAAAATTGGAGCACCATCCGGAGAACCAATTCCAACGGTGTATACAACCACTCCGTTATCCTGCAATTCCTTTAAAACTTCAGTAGCTTTTTCATCGTGGTCTTCACCGTCAGAAATCAGGATAACGGCCTTGTATTTCTTCTCCTTTGTATCTAAAGATGTATTGCATAATCTCAACGCATCCCCAATTACAGTTCCCTGGGTAGGCACCGCATCGGGGCTTGCATTTGACACATACAACTTAGCAGCAACCAGATCTGTTGTTAGCGGCATTTGCAAAAAAGCCTGCCCCGCAAAAACCACCATTCCCATACGGTTATTGCCCATTTTGTCAATGATCTTTCCAAGCACCTGTTTGGCCCTTTCAAGTCGGTTAGGTTTTACATCCTGTGCAAGCATGCTGTTACTAACGTCAAGTGCCACCATTACAT
>JALYZZ010000326.1 GCA_030948675.1 Bacteroidota bacterium
TTCCTTCTGCAAGGAAATAAGCTTTAGCATCATGTTCATCTTTTTTACGTTTTCTGTAAATGCTATAGCCATAAACAGAGACAATAACGAAGTAGATAACAAATACGGCAATGTCCAGGGTAGTTAAGCCATTTTTCATAAGCGAACTTCGGGTTAGAAAGGTGTTTTAAATAATTTAAAAAAGTTAAGATACTATGTTGTTTATTATTTCTAAGATTTATTTGACTGGTAATATACTTCACTCCAGCGAAGTTCATTTTTTAACCGATACAGGCTCGTTTCCTTACCTATTAAAACATATTCTATACCAGCAAAAGAAGCAAAATCCTCCATATGCTCCGAGGTAAGATTTTGACTATAACCGGTATGGTGCGCACCGCCCGCATAGATCCATGCAGCACAACCGGTTTTCATATCGGGCAATGGTTTCCAAAGTACACGTGCCACGGGAAGTTTAGGTAAATCGTGTGGGGCTTTTACAGCTTCCACCTCATTTACTATTAATCTGAATCGATTGCCCATATCTACAATAGAAGCATTTAAAGCCGGACCAGCGCCAGCATTAAATACCATCCTAACAGGATCAGCTTTACCACCAATACCCAGCGGATGAACTTCAATAGAAATATCTCCGTCCGCAAGCGCTTCATCAACTTCAAGCATGTGCGAACCAAGAACCATTGGGTTACTTGGATCAAAATGATAAGTATAATCCTCCATGAATGAGTTGGCGCCAGGCAGCCCAGCTCCCATTACTTTCATCGCCCGCACCAAAGCTGCTGTTTTCCAATCGCCTTCTCCGGCGAAACCATAGCCCTGATTCATCAGCCGTTGTGCTGCTATGCCCGGTAGCTGTACCATTCCGTGTAAATCTTCAAACGTATCAGAGAAGCCTTTAAAATTTCCTTGTTCTAAAAACGTTCTTAAACCAATTTCAATTCTTGCGGCTTCAATTAACGACTGATGTCCATCTGCACCTTTTCTTAAATTAGCTGCCAGGTTGTACTTGTCATTATATTCTTCGATCAGTGTGTTTACGTTAGCATCGGCAACGTTATTAATAACCTTTACCAGGTCTCCAATTCCGTGAGTATTTACTGAAAACCCAAATTTCATTTCAGCTTCTACCTTGTCGCCTTCGGTTACTGCAACAAACCGCATATTGTCTCCAAAACGAACAAATTTTGCTCCCTGCCAATCATTCCAGCCAGCGGCGGCTCTTGTCCATACACCTACTTGTTCACGAGCCTGTTCGTCTTGCCAATGACCTACCACTACTTTGCGATTGATACGCATTCTTGTCATGATAAAGCCAAACTCCCGATCACCATGAGCGCTTTGATTCAGGTTCATGAAATCCATATCAATATCACCCCATGGTATGTCTCTATTAAACTGCGTATGCAGATGAAGCAATGGTTTTTTTAAAATTTTCAATCCCCCGATCCACATTTTAGCCGGGGAAAACGTATGCATCCATGCTATTATGCCAATGCAATTTTTTGCCACATTTGCTTCCTCGCAAATGGCGTATATTTCTTCAGTGGTTTTTACAGTTGGCTTAAATAAAACCGTGAGGGGTATTTGAGCAGCTTCGTTTAAAGATCTTGCAATTGTTTGCGAATGTTCAGCAACTTGTCTCAATGTTTCTTCTCCATACAAATGCTGGCTACCGGTTACAAACCACACTTCTAACCTTTTTAAATCTATCATTTTTTATTTTTTGAGTTGTAGATCTTTAATTAATGTCCCTATGCTTTTCACGTTTCATAAATTTTCATCATAGAGATTTTAAGAAAAACCTGTCAAAACACCGGTAGAACAAGTGAGTCGCACAACAAAAGTTGGTGATGGTTTTAATGCTCGTAACAACTCTTTCTTTTTTACTCGTGATTTTATGCATTTCAACCAGTCATTCAAAACCATTATTCAACAGTTATCAGATCAACGTTTTTAACTTTGGTCGGAAACCATACTTCCATTTCTCCTTTACCCCTGTTTGCCCATGCGTAGTAAGGAATAGCAACAAAGCTTTTTGTAACAGTATTAATGCTTTGTCCTTTATCGCCAATAATCACCTCAGGCACCTGGCTTTTTATTACAGTAAGGCCGTTCAAAAGATCTGGCCTGTTTTCTATGGTGAAAGCAGTATTTTCAGGTACAATGATATTAGATGCTTTTCCGTTGTTATCCACCCATTCTGCACAATACATTAGCGGACCGCGTTGCAATGCTATTTTTCCAATGTCATCTTTTACTTTTTCATTGGCTGCTACCTTTCTAACTTCCATTGGCAGGTTAACTTCTACCATGTCACCTTTTTTCCATGTTCTGTTTAGTACTGCATATCCATTTTCTATTGCATAATCAACTGCTTGCCCGTTTACTTTTATTGTGGCCTTTTTATCTGATACATCAGTAAATTTATACAAGTC
>JALYZZ010000330.1 GCA_030948675.1 Bacteroidota bacterium
CTTTCGGTAATTGGAAACTCATATGCGGCTGATAATTTAAAGTAAATGAAGTACGTTTTTTTAGTAGCACTAATAGTCTTTGCTAACTGCTGTTGTTTTGCTCAAACCTATATTTCCCTCGCTCCCTCTCTCACCAACGATGCGGGAACTATTGCAGAAAAAACAAATCTTGCAATAGAGTTTGGCAGGCAATGGGATGTATTCTCTTTGGGAATTGATTTAGGTAAGACGAGCCTTGGAAAAGTAGTCGGACGCGATACCACCACGTATATAGAAATCCGTCCAAATCTGAATATTTTTCAGCAAGGTAAGTTCACCAACACTTTTACCGCAGGCATCGGTTACATATTTAATTCCAGGCAAAGCCTTATGACTGAGCTCACCTCTGGTATAGAATATTCATTCAGACCAACTATACACTTCAACATTTTCTTTGGACAGTATTATTATAGTGGTCGGTACGATGCCAGCAGCACTACTTTTTTTGGTGTTTCCGTCATGCGCTATTTTTCCGCCGCCAAAAGCAGTCCATTAATAAATCAAAAAGCTGCAAAATAAATGAAGACGATTGTCGTATTTACACTGATATGGCAGAAGGTTGTAGCGAGATCCATCGGCGATTTAACTTGTGCTCTTAGTATTTGTGTTGATTTAGCAAAAGAAGGGCACGGATTTTATAGGTGTTTTAATGACTTGAACAAGCTGTAAAAAAGCAGGTTTTATTGATCATTGCCAAAATCTTCCCTGACTTTAAAGTGATGTTCTGTGGTTGCTTTATAAAGAAATGCGAACTGACTTTATTCCAGGCTATTCGGGAAAAATAATTCACAGGTTCAGATCTAAAACTTCAATCAACATTTTATGAAAACAACATTCTATCTCTTTGCCATTGTTGTTGCTGTTACCACATGCAGTCAGCCCATCTTTGCTCAAAAGTATAAGACTGCTGCGGACACGCTGAAGCTAAACAAAGAATATGCTGATGTAAGCAAAGACATTGCAAGCATTACTGCAAAGCTTACTGAAGCTCAAAACGACTTGCCAACATTGCAGGCCAAAGCCAATGCCGAAAGTTCTCAGGCACAGGCAGCTGCGGCAGAAAGCAGCCAGGAAGCAATGAAAGCAACCGGCGGTAAACTAAAGGAAGTAAAAAAGGCAAAAAAGAAGGCGAATAAGGCTGTAAATGAAGCAGAAGACGCAAAAAAGGCGGACAACAAATTAAAAGATCAGAATAAAAAAATCGAGAAATTACAGTCTCAGTTGGAAAAAAAGCAAAAAAGGTTGCAGGAGTTGGATGCGATGCGCTCTGCTATTGCAAGTAATTCTGTAACACAGTAGAAGCGTTTGCCTGCCTGTAACCAGGCCCACCCCTACCACCTCAAGGCTTTTTCTTTTCAACCTTCCAGGTGTTGTTGTGGCAATGGCAACCTATACGTTTTTTGGATAATACACTCTTGCTACCTTTCCTATGTTGATAACAACATTTTCATGAATACTTATATATCAATTTTAAGAGGGATCAATGTAAGCGGACACAGAAAGATCGCAATGTCAGACTTAAAGGATTTGTACGAAGATCTCCAGTTTAAAGCCGTTACTACTTACATACAAAGTGGAAATGTTATTTTTAAAGCAGCAGAAAGTGCTGCTAAGGGAGACCTGCCCAAAAAGATAGAAAAGGCTATTCTTGAAGCATATGGATTTGAGGTTCCGGTAATCATCAGGACAATAGCTGAAATCGAACAAATTATTGCCAAAAATCCTTTTCTGCCAGACAGCAATACTGACCTCGAAAAACTTCATATTACTTTTCTTTCTGCAATGCCAGATGAAGAGAAATTGAAAAGTATTGCCACTGTAGATTTCTCTCCGGATAAATTTATCATTAATAACCGGGAGGTTTTTTTATATATTCCCGGAGGGTATGGAAATACAAAGTTGTCTAACAACTTTTTTGAAGGCAAAATGAAGGTTACAGCTACCACCAGAAACTGGAAAACAGTTAATAAATTACTTGAACTGGCTATTACATTGTAAGGAGCTATAGGTTGCCGATCACGAGTTTTATACAGGGACCTGCAGCATCAATTTGTATTCCCTTCTGTGTTCCCTTTACCACTTCCCTGCCTGAAATAACAAAGCCGTTTCTCCTAAGATAGTTCGCGATCTTAAAGCCGTTATCGGCATTACGACTATTAACAATACGCACCGTCACACATTTTGAAGCTGTACTAAGCTGAGCTTTTTCTGTATTGATATCATTTAATATTTGCGCCATTTGTTCATCACTCACTCTTTCGGCTTTTTCCGTCTCTTCAAATGTTAATGATTGTATAGATAGTGTATCTTCTAACCGTTTGGCTTTTACAATTGGTTTGTTTTTTTGTACGACTGTTTTTATTGTTTTACCAGTATCGTTTGCAGCGATTTGTTCAGGTGTTGTTTTAATCTGAGTTTTTGACCCATCTTCAGCTACTGGTTCAACCGTGTCCTTTATTACTTCTTTCACTTTTGCGTCGGGCTCTCCGGCTGGTGCTTCCTTTCCCTTTTGCACGGCTATCATCCTCGATTTAGGTGCGTTATTAAAGTGATGAACAACTAACATAATTATTGCAACAAAAGCAACGATAGCAATTACTGACAATATCGTTTTAATAGCGGAGTAGCGTTTAACCGGCCTTTTATTCCGGTTCATTACTATTGGTCTGTGCTTTCGGGACGGCATAAGCTGGTTTACATTTAAACGTAAACTTATCGAAGAATCTTCCAATATAAAATTGCTACTTATCTAATTAGCGGAAAAATTTAATTAATAATCATCGATAAAAATAGCTAGTAATAGTGCGCTACATTTCTAAGAAAAAAACGAAAGGCGACATCGTAAGACCAGCTACTTTCTGACACTATATTTTATATTGTATTGCAAAGCCTCAATGGCATTAGAGAGATAGACAAAAGGCGCATTCCAGTTAATCGCTATTTCATTGGTTGAGTAAGAGCAATCCTGGTCAAGAAAAGTCGTCTCAGGTTCCGAAAACTCGTACCCTGCGCACTTATCCTGTTTACCGGGATTTGGACCGCCGGACAATAAACCGGGAACAGGATCGGTAACACCATCTGCAACCGATTGCCGGTGATGTGGATGCATAATAGATTTACTTCCAATACCGGAAAGAAATGAATAACCGGTTGCATTTCGCCCAAGAATATAATCGAGATTGGTTAATGCGTTGTCTATATATCTCCGGTCTTTTGTAAGCAGATATGCAGTGATCAATACAATTCCCTGATTGGCCGCATTAGAATTGCTTCCCCAATTAAAATCCCTGGTGCTTTGGCCCATTACAGTTTGAAAAGCATTACCTGCCACATTAGAGATATACTGGTTGGCCAATTGTATGATCTGCAGACCGTATTGCTTAACGTCGTTTTGCACGTAACCAGGCAACTTTTTTTGAAAACGTAGTATACTATAGTGCCCGAGCAACTCAACCGACGCCCATGACGGCAGTGATATACTGTCTTTCTTTTGCTTTACATAGGCATCATAGTAGGTTTTATTACCTGTCGTTACAAATAGCTCTGCTGCTGCCCATGTCCACTCATCAGAAAATGATCTGTCGCCGTAAGCTCCTGTCGTAATCTTTGGCTCATACTTTTGATTGATCGCATTCTGATTGTACTCGAGCGCCGGATTTTTCTGTGCCCAATGCCATGCATTCAGCGACGCTTTCAGGCAACTATCCGCGAGGCCAGGTAACTGTTTCTGAAATTTTCTTAAAATGCGTGCTGCCTGTGCGGTTACCGCAGCGAAGTCAAGGGTTGCTCCGGTTCCCTTTTGCACCACATATCTCGGTGCCGATGTTACACCCGGCATTACCATTCCGTCAAAAGCTGCATTTGTGCATTTGTTGTACACCCCTCCGTCATTAGGGTCCTGCATCGTCAGCATCCAGCGTAGATTGTAGATTAGCTCGTTTAATATGTCCGGCACCTGGTCATTGCTTTCGGGGATGTCTGTTTTTAAGGTATCGAAATATGGGTTAAAATCCTCATACGCCGACAGGAGCGTGCCCATAGTAATACCACTGTTTACAATGTATTTGTTATAATCTCCCGCATCGTACCATCCCCCCGGTGTAGAAATTTTTGTTCCTGCCGGACGCTCTTTACTTGCGGCAGAAGGGTGAATAAGTACTACATTGTCAGGGTGACCAGCCGATCGATGCCACTTCCCCGCATACTTCTCTTCCAACGGCATTGACACCCTTTGATAATAAAAACCTTTCAACCCTGCAACAGCCGCTGCACGATTCACGTTTGCACCAATTTCAAAAATATAGGAATGTCCAATGCCAGGAATAAACACAACATAAGTTCCGGGATGATGAAAGGAAGTAAAATCCGCAATCTTTGTTTTGGTAGATGAGTTTTTTGACTGCATCTCATTACTTAAATTTCCTCTGTAAAAAGTGTCTTTGATATTTGTGGAGGTAACAAAAAAGGTTTGAGCATCTGTAGTTCCTGTAACGATCGCAATTTTCGGAGCACTGGTATAAAACCCCAATTGGTTCAATTTTATACGACCTGTCACCGTCTGGGCTATAGCGCTGAGATTATAAAACACATTTAAAAGAAACAGGCAAAGTAGACATTTTAGGTTTTTGGAGCAGGATACAGAGGCGGTTAAGTTATTTAGCATAGCAGATGGTTCGCTACGAAGGTATAATTGTTGATTTAGAAGACTATACAATTCTATTTTCAACTTTCAACTTTTCAAATTATGCAGTATCGGTCATTTAGGGGAACAAATACTTCAGAAGTGGGGCTCGGAACCTGGCAATTGGGAAGCGCTGACTGGGGTACAGTAAGTGACGAGGACGCTTTTGCTATTTTGCGATCTTTTACTGACGCGGGTGGTAACTTCATCGATACTGCCGACGTATACGGAATGGGTATTAGTGAACGGATTATCGGGCGGTTTTTAAAATCAGTTAACAAAGAAATATTTGTTGCAACAAAACTGGGCAGGCGGTCCGATGAAGGTTATGGCTGGCCGGAGAATTTTACATACGATGGCATGCGAAGGCAAGTTGAAAGCTCGTTACAAAACCTTGATGTTTCCCAACTATTTGCCGAACAGCTACACTGCATTCCTACGGAGGAATTACGGAAAGGTGAGGTCTTCACGCATTTGAGAAAGTTGCAGGATGAGAAGTTGATTAAACACTGGGGGGTTAGTGTCGAAACGAGTGAAGAGGCGTTAATCTGCCTACAGCAGGAAGGACTGGCTTCGTTGCAAATTATCTTCAATGTATTTAGGCAACACGTTGCGGATGAAGTTTTTGCGCAAGCGAAAGAAAAAAATGTTGCTTTAATTATTCGTGTACCTCTTGCCAGTGGACTGCTTTCCGGAAAATTCAACAAGGAAACACGGTTTGGGGAAAAGGATCACAGAAATTTTAATGCAAACGGAGATGCGTTTAATGCAGGCGAAACATTTTCGGGTATTGAGTTCTCGAAAGGTGTTGAGCTATCGCGTGAAATAAAGAAGTTATTACCTGATGACCGGATGGCCCAATGGTCGATAAGATGGATACTTGATCATCCGGAAGTAACAACCGTGATACCAGGCGCATCAAAGGTGTCACAAGTAGAAAGTAATGTGTCTGCTTCTGCTTTACCTCCGCTGCCTGTTAAAGTGCATAAAGAATTGAGAGGGTTGTACGATGACAAGATAAAACCTGGAATCAGGGGGCATTATTAACGCATTTCTAGCCTCTGTTTATAATGATGGTTATGCTGCCAATTACTTAACTCTTTATTGCTATAGTCAACATAAGGAGGCGTCCTTTTTATCAGACAACCTCCTTTTAATGTTTTTAAACTGCTTTTTATCCTTTTATTTTTTCATCGAGGTATTTAACCTGCTCGTCTGTGGCGGCAGCGTTCTGTTCATTTCTTCTGGCTAGCTTCTTCGACTTTAAAACCTCCAGTTGGCCGTTTAAAAAATTCTTCGACTCGGCTGATAATGGCGCTACCATTGTTCTCAACGCAACAACCCTGTCTACTCCTTTTTTGAAGTTTTCTGTTGACTGTACGTTTCTTAAAAACATCAGGTACATTCTTATTTTACTAAACTTAGAAAAACCACGAAGACTATCGAGTTGTGCCGTAATAGCGGGAAAATCTTCATCTTTTTTCTGTTGCACCTCTACTTCTTCGATGGCCCCTTTTAAAGATCCTTCCGCATCTTTTTTTAACCCCGGCAACAATGACATCACCGATGGTTGATCAATGTCCGCCAACGCTATCAGGCTCGCTCCCGCGACTGAGTAAGATGAATCGTTAACTCCGGCCATAAAAATGCTTTTATAATTTGTAGGATTATGAGCGGCTAATACGCTAATAGCGGTAGCCCTTGTAACCCGGCTGGGGTCGCTGGTAGCTATATTCGCAATCTTTCTCATAACCGCCTCATCCGCGTTGGCAGTGGCAAAACTTGCAACCGCGCTTTGCCTTAACC
>JALYZZ010000373.1 GCA_030948675.1 Bacteroidota bacterium
ATCAAGCTCATCGGTAGTAAAGGTCATATGTATCCAGCCGGGTAAATCTGCAATATGGGTGGCGAGCACTTTGATTTTCATACTCTTCTCATGAGGCTTATAATCAAATTGGTCATCGGGTACCCGCGCCAGCATTTTACGAGTTGTAGCACCCTCTTCGATAAATTGCTTCTTAAAAAATTCAATAAAGGTCATAACAGTAGTTTTTTGTTATCGTACATTAATATTGTAGTAAGTTACGAAGACCCTTGTTTTATTGAAAGGAAAATGAAAAATAACCGGGATCAATTGGCTTTTAAACGAAAAAAAAGCCGTTGAAATAACGCAGCGGCTTTTTTTCGACCAACCAAAAGATTTTTAATTATTGTTGAGCATGCTATTAACCCAGGCTTGCCTCCATAGTAATATTCAACGCGCTATAAGCTTTGCTGACGGGGCAGTTTTCTTTTGCATTTTGGGCGCATTTTTCAAATTCTTCTGCACCGATACCAGGAACGGTAGCTGTTACTTTTAATTCAGATGTTGTGATGGTACCATTCTCTAATGCTATCGCACAGGTTGTTTCAATCTTTTCAGGCGTAAATCCTGCTTCACCCAGTACAAAGCTTAGTTTCATGGTAAAGCAGCCTGCATGTGCTGCAGCCATAAGCTCTTCAGGATTAGTACCCACGCCCTCTTCAAAACGAGACTTATAAGAATACTGGGTGCTGTTTAGAACTGAACTTTGTGTGCTTAATGTTCCTTTCCCATCTTTACCGGAACCGTTCCAAACGGCAGTTGCATTTCTTTTCATACTTTTTGTTGTTTAGATTTGATTAAAAAATTGTTTTATGATTTCGTGGGACGACTTTGAAAAAATTAACATTCAATCAGGGACAATTGTTGAAGTTAATGATTTTCCAAAAGCCCGAAAGCCAGCTTATCA
The DNA here is from genome assembly GCA_030948675.1 of Bacteroidota bacterium. Taxonomy (GTDB): domain Bacteria; phylum Bacteroidota; class Bacteroidia; order Chitinophagales; family Chitinophagaceae; genus Segetibacter. The sequence goes on from JALYZZ010000373.1 coordinate 926, forward strand.
ATTAAAAATTGACTTTGGAACCGCAGGAATAAAAAAATCTTCTGCACAAATTACAAAGCATTACTCTAAAGAGCAATTGCTGGGCCAACAGGTGGTTGCTGTTATGAATTTCCCGGTAAAACAGATCGGTAATTTCTACAGTGAATGCCTGGTGTTAGGAGTTTATGACGAGCACAACGACGTAATATTATTACAACCTTCGAAACCTGTAAAAAATGGACAAAAAGTAGGCTAAAATGAATGAGATAGCCTTTACATATTACCAGTCGCCTCTCGGTATTATTAGAATTGCCGGAACACAAAATTATGTAAGTGAGGTTTCTTTTATGGATGACCACGACAATATGATTAGTTCTACGTCATCGCCGTTGTTGTTGCATCAATGTATAGAGCAATTGATCGAATACTTTAATGGCAAGCGACTGGCTTTCGACGTTCCCGTTTCACAAAAAGGAACAGAGTTTCAAACCAAAGTATGGTCAGAATTACTCAACATTCAATATGGTAAAACCATCAGCTACCTGGCGTTAGCAAAAAGGTTAGGTGATGCGAATTGCATTCGTGCTGCCGCATCCAGCAATGGCAAAAATCATATTTGCATTATTGTACCGTGCCACCGGGTTATTGGAAGCAATCAATCGCTTGTCGGGTATGCAGGTGGATTGTGGAGAAAAAAGTGGTTGCTTGACCATGAGAATAAATTTGCAAACGGGGTACAAACTTTATTTTAAGCAGCTTTTTCGCGCTGCTATCAGAAGTAATACTAATGGAACATTTACAACTGCGGATCGTAGATATAAGTACGGAAACAACAGACAGCAAAACGTTTTTTGTAGAGGAAATTAACAAGAAAAAGATTGATTATAAAGCAGGGCAGTTTCTCACTTTGCTGGTAAAGCTACATCATAAGGAAGTGCGACGGTCTTACTCAATCAGTTCAACTCCCGGCGTTGATGAAGCAGTTTTTTTTACTATTAAAAGAATTGAGAACGGTGAACTAAGCCGCCGTTTGTTTGATGAATTAAAGGTCAACAATGTTGTTATCAGCTTGCCTCCTACAGGGCGATTTACTATTGATCGGCCCGAAAGTAACATGGCAGTATTTATTGCAGCCGGAAGCGGTATAACACCTGTTTTTTCGTTAATCAAGCAGGTATTATATCAATTTAAAGAAACAGCCGTGTTGCTGATTTATCAAAATCATAGCGAACAGGACAGTATATTTAGAAATGACGTTATTGAATTAAAATACAAGTTTCCAAACACTTTCCTTTTAAAAGAAATCTTTAGTCAACCCGCTGACCACAACAGACGGTCGCAACGGCTTAACAACAATTTACTAGAGAAGATCTTGTTGGAAACAGTAGTCACTTCATCAGTAAAATTTTATCTCTGTGGCCCTGCTTCATTTATGAGAATGGCTCAGTTTACGCTAAAATTGATGAAGTACAGCCAGGATTGCATCAGGCAGGAGGATTTTTTTGCCATTGCTCCTCCCCCACCTTTCATGGCTGATCAACGACCGCATAACGTTACCATCCATCACCACCATAAAACCTATAATGTTGAAGTAGCCTACCCGCACAACATTTTGGAAGTTGCACTTACACACCACATTCAGCTTCCTTATAGTTGCCGCGGGGGCAGATGCAGCACCTGCACCGCCAGGTGTACTAGCGGCGAAGTGAAGATGACTATCAACGATGTACTTACCCCAAAAGATTTACGGGATGGCCTTATTCTTACCTGTGTATCTTTTCCTGTAACAGATGTTGAAATTACTTTCACAGCACGGGAAGAAAGCTGATGATTGTAGATTGTAGAACAGCGGCAGGATTACAAAGCATTTTGTAGTTTAATCACAAACATCTCCGCTGGTACATCTCCCGGCTTTAAGTTAGAAAGGTCTATCACCGCATCAGTTCCGACTTGCTTCCACGATAAATGACGGTTTCCAGCTAAAATGTTTGCTTTTGTGGTGCTTGCGAGCTTTAGGTTAGTAAGCCGTAGCTGTGGCGAATATGCCGGAACTATACAAAAAAGATCTTTTCCTTTTCGCGTAAAAAAAGTTTGAATATAGGCCTGTTCTTTTGTAGGTTTTACCATTGCTCCAATGTCATATCCCGCCATATAACTTGCGCCTTTCTTTTCAGGCTGCTTTCCTTCGCTCCATTGATA
>JALYZZ010000382.1 GCA_030948675.1 Bacteroidota bacterium
CATAAGAGGTTCCAATATATATTCCGCCGTTAGGAGCCCAAACTGTTCCTTTCCAGTTACTGCCACCAGACTGACCGTCTATGGTAAAAGAATTGTTCCGTCCAGGTACTGCAACACCTTGTACTTCCGTATAGATTCTTGAACCATCGCCGCCAGCGGTCGTAGTTTGTATTTGCCCCAATTCAGCGTTCCTTTTCACGAATATGCGAATTAACCCTGTTGAAGTATTAAGAAAGTCATAATTGAAAGTGTTGGAACCGTTGCTATTTGAATTTCTAATGCTATCAAAGAAATAGTCGCCTGGTCCTGCAAAAGTTACCGTTTGTCCACCACCTAATTGAATTGACTCATAACTACCAGGCCGAAGAGTGGTAGTTGTGTTTATAGTAGCTCCACCGGAATTAAAAGAGGTAATCGGAGGCATTACCGGCATGGGCACATTTGCAAAGCCACCTACATATCTTCCTTGCGCAGGTGTTGGTCCTGTATAAGTACTTCCCTGGGGCTGTGAAACTTGTCCACTAATAATAGCATTTGTGGGCAACACAATATTTCCTTGTATTGCGACATTTTTGTAGGTGTTAGGGAAGTTGGCAAGATTACCGGATTGAAGGGCTGGGGCTGCCGAACCTGTAATATTATTTGCGATTACATCACCAGTGATCTGGTCATTATCCCCAAATCTAATTCTATGATCACTATAGATGTTTCCAGAAATCTGGTTGTTGAAGTCTAATTGTATTAATCCCCTGCTTCCTACATTACCACTAAAAACCTTTCCAACAGAAAAAAAAGTGATTCCATATTTTGTGGAGTCTGTAGAAAAGTTGTTTGCATTTCCAGCAAAAAGGGAGAAATCGCTAATTTTTACACTTTTAGGTATTGTTGGGGGAGGAGGTGGAGCTTGCCCGAAAGAACCTGTTGTGATGAACACAGAAAGGGCGCAGAATGCTAATCGTGCGAAGGAGTAGAGCTTTTGCATCAACTGATTATTTAAAAAATAAAAATGGAAGGAACGTTCAATAACTCTCTTCGATGCAAGTACAAACGGGGGCTATTTCTAAAATGCATCAAAAATAAAAGGGTAACCAAGTCATTGAAATGACTTAGTTACGGGTGTAATAGTATAAAATGTTATTTTAAAATTCTAACAATTTAGCTTTTTTTACCCGTAGTATTATTTTAATTCTTGTTATACCTCTTGTGTTTAAACAACCATGCAGCTACCTGGTAATAAGCAATTGCCTTTTTAGCGAGCGAGTCATCTATCGGTTCTTCTACAGCAGAACCTGTTTGAAAGTTAGGTTTAAACTGCTTCACTTTCCTTACCGGGCTTTGTATAATAAGGTGTTCGTTTTGTATAAAGCCCAACCCCTGGTAAGTGCTGATAAATGCTTTTTCTTTACCTGCAGGAAGGTTGAAAATGTCTTGTCCCATAAACTTGGACTTATAGCTAAAATTGAGCATTCCTAAGATCGTAGGCGGAATGTCTATCTGTGCCATTAATCTGTCTACCGTTGCCGGTTGCTTAATGATAGCAGGGGCATACATAATCATGGGAATATGATAACCGGTTACAGGTAGTTCAACGCTTCCCGCACTGCCGGCACAGTGATCGGCCACAATAATGAAAATGGTGTTGTTGAACCAGGGTTTGCCAGACGATTCTTTTAAAAATTTGTTGATCGCATAATCCGTATACTTTACGGCTCCTTCGCGAATATGCAAATCAGGAGATATATCTATACGGCCGGCAGGATAAGTAAAAGGCCGGTGATTCGAGACAGTCATAACTTGTGAAAAGAACGGTTTGCCTTTGGCATAATTACTGTCGAAGGTGCGGCCCGCCAAGGTAAACAAGTCTTCATCGGCTACTCCCCAAATGTTTTGGTAGTGTATTTCGTCCGGCTTCAGGGCATCACGGTCTATTACGTCATAATCATTATTGCTAAAAAACTGCTTCATATTATCGAAGTAGCTGTAGCCGCCATAGATGTATTGGGTAATGTAACCTTTTGACTTAAACACCGTTCCTAAAGAAAACAGGTTTTCATTGCCTGGCCGCTTTACAATACTTTGACCTGAAGATGGCGGCAATCCCAGCGATAAAGATTCTAAACCTCTTACTGTTCGCGTACCTGAGGCATACAAGCTTTTAAAAAAAATACTCTTGTTAACAAGCGAGTCGAGATAAGGAGTGATATTTTTTTCGCCTCCCAACGATTTCATAAAATCGCCACTGAGACTTTCAACGCTGATTAAAACTACGTTGTGTTTTTGCTCGGGACCGGGATAGGTTATTTGTCTTTCAATGTTATAAATATCGTTGCTGGTAAATTGGCTGTTGTTGGTTAATAAGTCTTGCCTTACAATCATGAAAGCTTCAGAATCTGGAAGGGTTTTATAGAACTTAAAGAAGTCGAGTTCGTTGTGCCAGAACGCATTGCCAAATTGAAAAATGCCATTTCCTGCCAGCTCATTTGCATATTCGTTTTTGCTAAAATTTCTCCATTCCTCTTTCACAAAGAAATAATTTACCGAAGTAATGCCCAGGAGTATGATTGAAACAATAGTGCGGGAGCCGAATGAAGATGGAGCATAAATCGATTTTTTTATAAACGGGCGAACTAAAACGAAAACACTGGTTGTAATAATTAAAATAATGGTTACAATGGCAGGAATGGGGTAAGATTCTTTAATGTTGCCAAGTACTTCATTTGTGTAAACCAAATAGTCTACTGCTATAAAGTTGTAGCGCACCGAAAACTCATCCCAAAAAAACCATTCGCTGATAGCATTAAAAAGCAACAGGAAAATGACAAGATAGAAATCGAAGTATAAAACACCTGTTCTCCATTTTTTTCTGAAAGTGTCACTTTTAAATAGCAGGAAAATCAAAATAGCAAATCTTACAATAATGTATGCAGTT
>JALYZZ010000428.1 GCA_030948675.1 Bacteroidota bacterium
AAGCAGCACAGATATCATTTTGTAGTTGATGTATAAATTCTATCCATTGTTCTTTAACGACCATTCGTAGATGTGAATTATCAGTTGTGAGTATTGAACACTTGGTTGATTAAAACTTTATAATAGCTTGACTGCATTATTACAAATTGACCCAGATTTTCTAATTCTTCCATTTTCATCTAATTCGATCAAACCTAATACCAGTAGCAGTGTGTACTTCTATTAAAGCTAAACCACATACTCCTTCACGGCATCCACGAAGGCTTTTGCATGATCAACCGCTACGTTGGGCATTATACCATGTCCAAGGTTTGCTATGTATCGCTGTGTTCCAAAGCCATCAATCATCTCCTTTACAGCCCTTTTAATTTCCGGAATTGGTGCCAGTAGTTTCGAAGGATCAAAGTTACCTTGCAGGGTAATATTATTACCGGTTAACTCTCTGGCAAATTTCGGTTCAATACACCAATCTAAACCAAGGCCTGCCGCGCTTGTTTGACTCAGATCTTTTAATGCATACCATGTGCCCTTAGGAAACAATATTACCGGTACCACATCTTTTAATGCATTTGCAATCTGAACGAGATAAGGCTGTGAATAGGTCTTAAAATCTGCAGGACTTAATGAACCAGCCCAACTATCAAACACTTGCACCAAATCAGCACCAGCGTGTGCCTGCGCTTTTAAATAATCAATAGTAATGTTTGTTATTTTTTGCAGCAATTGAATAGCAAGTTCGGGTTGAGTATAAGCAAATTGCTTTGCCTTATCCCAGGTTTTACTACCTTTTCCCTCTACCATATAACATAAAATAGTCCAGGGGGCGCCGGCAAAACCTATTAACGGAACCCTTCCATTTAACTCTTTTTTCGTAAGTGATAATGCGTCTGTTACATACTTAAGGCTTTCTTCCACGCCGTCGGTCAGCAATTCATCAATATCTTTTTGAGATCTTATCACGTTCGGCAGGGAGGGTCCTTTGCCTTCTTCCATCAACACCTCCACGCCCATAGCCTGTGGAATAACCAGGATATCAGAAAAAATAATTGCCGCGTCTACACCTACCTGGTCTATTGGCTGCAGGGTTATTTCTGTAGCGAGCTCAGGGGTTTGAACCCGTGTAAAGAAATCGTAACGGGCTTTTAGTTTTAAGTAATCAGGCAGGTAACGCCCAGCCTGGCGCATCATCCAAACAGGCACGCGTTCTGTTTTTTGTCCTTTTAAGGCCCTAAGTACCAGGTCGTTTTTAAGTTCAGTCATTCCTATTTTTATGTGTGTTTATTATCAAAGTGACAATTCTGATCGAATTTTAAGCCTTTATCCAGGTAGTGTGAACAAGCGCTCCAACAGAAGACTGCCGTACAAGTGAGTGACACAACAATGCTGGCAGAAGATATAATGCTTGTAGCCAAAAAACCCTACTCCCTATTGGTTTCATTAGCAGCATTATTCCTCTTTGTTGCCATTGTTATTTGCTTTTTCTGCAAAAAAGAAGATTGCTTTATCTACCAATTGATCCTTCGCCGGAAAGTCACTTACAATAATGCTATTAGTGCTAAATTGTTTGATAGCAGTAGCCGTTGTATTACCTATTGCAAAAAAAACAGTTCCGCCGGCAGGTTTATTTTCTAAAAAAAAACTGTGAACGGCGCTTGGACTAAAAAACAAAACACCATCATACATTTTATGAGCCGGTTGTGGCGTTTCGATTGTTTCGTACACTACCAATTCTTCTATTTGGATGTTTTGTTGTTGCAGCAGCATTGGCAACTCTTCGCGTCTCTTATTACCGCAGAAAAAATGAACATTGCTTTCGTTATTCTCAATAATTTTTCTGGCTAATTCGTTTGCATCCCTCGCAGTGAAAACAATGTTTTGGTAAGGCCAGTATTTTTTTACAAGGGTAAAAGTTGCTCCACCAATACAATAAATTTTCCAGTCGGGCATTAGTGGGTGTACCGGCACTGATTCAACCAAAATTTCTACAGCGTTCATACTTGTAAAAACTACAGTCGCCTTTTCTTTTGCTAAAAAATTAATGCGGGTTGCGACCTCCATTGAAACCATCTTTTTTACCTCAATAAAGGCAATAGTGTCAATGACTATATTGTTAGAAGCCGCTTTGTGTATAAGTGGACCATCAACAGGGCGGGTGCTTAATATGCGGACTTGCTTATCTTTCATGATGAATGCTGTCGGCAATTTCCTGGCCTCCGCCAGATAACATTTCAAGGGCTGCAATCTCTCCAAGTGCAGAAGCTTCACTGATTGCTACACGCTTTTCTATATCAACTCTTTTAGCTCCATCTACTGTAAATATGTTGCCTTTAAAAACAAGCCCTTCGCCCGTTACCTCAGCTAGCGCGCTTATTGGCGTGGAGCACCCTCCAAGGAGTGTTTTTAAAAAATCTTTTTCAACTTTGGTGCATAATGCGGTCTCTTCGTGATTGAAGTTTTGACATGCATCGTAAGAAAAAATATCTTCATTTCTACAAACTACTACAATTGCTCCTTGCGCAGGTGCGGGCAACATCCAATCTAGCTCGATGGAAGTTTCGGGTCTTAGATTGATTCTTTCCAAACCTGCTGCTGCAAAAATGGCCCCATTCCAATCACTTTCTTCCACTTTACGAAGCCTGGTATTTACATTGCCTCTTAAGTTTTCAATTCTGTGTTTTGGATACCGATTTAGCCACTGGGCTTTGCGGCGAATGCTGCTGGTGGCAATCAACCCCTCCGAATTTCTATCGTCTAAAAAAGAAACAGTGTGTTTGTAAACAAACAAGTCTTTAAATGAAGCTCTTTCTAATACCGCGCATTGAACAATACCTTTTGGAAGTTGAGTGGGAACGTCTTTCATACTGTGCACAGCAATGTCTATTTGCTTGTTTAGCAAGGCTATATCAAGACTACGGGTAAAGATACCCTGCACACCTATTTCATACAAAGGTGTTTGCAAGTCAATATCACCTTCACTTTTAATATAAACCAGTTCAGCGTCAAATCCACTTTCTGCCAACAGCTCCTTTACCC
>JALYZZ010000447.1 GCA_030948675.1 Bacteroidota bacterium
ACCAACGACTCACTGTTTTTAACATCATTCTCAAACTTGCTTAACATAGTAATCGCAGCAATAGTAGGAGTCATATGAAAATAAGAATATGCCCAATCATTTTTACCTGCCTGATTATTAGTTTTTGGATTAGAAAGATCAATAGGTAAGGTGTTTTGAAATTCTTTATTTATTGAGGGATCAATTCCAAGCAGGCTGGCTTTATACTGAGTTAACTTCTGATTTAATTCTTTTCCTTTAGGGCCTTCTACAATCAATCTGGTAGCAGCATCCAGATTATCTTCTTTGTAAGGTCCGCCCGGTGTTGTTTGCCCTGCCTCTTTCATGAGTTCAACTTTCAAATTCTCCAGGTATGAAAACATACCATCAGCTAAACCTTTTGCCTGATCTGCTTTAGGTTTCCATATCCCTGCAAGTTGCGCAGTTTTAGGATCCTTTAGTTTAGCTTCAAAGGACTGGAAAATCCCCTCATTTTTTGTTTCAATAATGCCATTGGCATTCATTAAACTGTTATTTACTGTTTTAAAGGCATTTAGAATTTCAGATGATACATTTAGTGCTAACAACGCTGTTAACACCAGATACATCAGGTTAATCATCTTCTGCCGCGGTTCTTTAGGTAAAGACATACCGGAGTATTATTAGTTTTTTTTAGAATTCGGAATTAGTTTTAATATCCACAATTTATCTTCCCTGCATAGCGGTTAACATGTTGCCATATACTGAGTTTAATCTTCCCAGGTTGTTTGCTAAAGCACCAATTTCTCTTTGTGCTTTTTTGGCATCTTCCACACTTCCTTCCATTGCAGCAGAAGTTTGAGCAAGCTTACCATAAAAGTTATTCAAGGCTTTTAGATGATTATTGCTTTCCTGTAATTCCAATTCATAAATTGTATTTAGAGAAGACAAGTTCTTAGTTAATACCTGCACCTGTCCATGAAACTGCTTGGTACTCTCGCTTGCAGCATTAAAAGAGTCTAATGAAGTAGCAGTATTTTTATACGCATTGGTTACAGTATCCAATGCAGCAGAAGCAGCTTTAGTTTTTTGTGTGTAGTCACCTGTAGACTTCACTATGTCTCCAATCTCCGTCATACTTGACACCGTAGAACCGAGTTTTTGAAAACCAGCGCCTAGTTTTGAAAGGTTGGCGGGCGTAATATCGGCGTCTGCCAACATTTTTTCCATACTTTGTAAAGCAGGATTTCCCTTTGGCTGTGGAGCAGCTTTAGCATGTTCTTCACCGTGCCCATCAGAGACAGCAGGATAGATAATGTACAAAATACCATAAACCAGAAACACTAATGCTTCTGTACCTAATCCGATTTTTAACCACATATCCGCAGTTGGGGTATGAAGAATTTTTTGAAGCGCACCCCAAATAACTCCGGCTGCAGCGATAGATACGAAAATATCAACTACTTTACTAACTTTTGATGGAATTGCAACTGCCATTTTAATTTGTATTTGTTTTTAATAGAATAATAAACGGTTAGTATGCACGAATATTACTATTCCTGCATACTGAATTTGAATAAATAAATTTTTAGAAAATTGTTCTTATAGGCTAATAAATTACCTTCTTTTACCAGAAGATGCAGGAAGATCAATTACGCAACGGAAACCAATATAAGATTTTGCCGTGTCCTGGTATTCATAAGATCTGGTGCCGGTTTGCAGAAAATATCCTACATCTTTCCAGCTTCCTCCGCGTACCACTTTACGTTTCATTCTTGGAGCATCAGTATCTTTTGCATCCCAACGAATATCAGGGTTCATATCGTGCTGAAAGTTATAGCTGCCTTCGTAGTACAATGAAGTTGTCCACTCTGCAACATTACCTGACATATTGTATAGCCCGTAGTCGTTTGGCCAGTATGCGTCTGCTCTTACAGTGTAAAAACCTCCATCTTCTGCATAGTTTCCACGGCCCGGTTTGAAGTTGGCCAACAAGCAACCTTTTTTGTTACGGAGATAAGGCCCTCCCCAGGGATAGGGCGATTGTGTACGACCACCTCTCGCGGCATATTCCCATTCTGCTTCTGTTGGTAAACGAAAATCACTTTCCACAGCCATTTTATGTCTTTCCAAATAGCTGTTCATAAAGTTTGTTCTCCAGCGGCTGAATGCGACGGCCTGTTTCCAGTTTACGCCTACGACAGGATAGTTGCCAAAAGACGGATGAGCAAAATAACGTTTCGCCATTGGCTCGTTATATGAATAGGAAAAGTCTCTCATCCAAACTAAAGTGTCCGGATAAATTGCCTCATCATATTTTACTACGAAAGAACTTCTTGGCTTGCCTTTATTTTCGCGTTTTGCAGCTTCTTTCATATTGAAAGACTCTACTCTGAATTTTAACTTTTCAGGATCTATTTCATTTTTTCCATATAACCGGTTATCTGGAGTTAAGGTAAGTTTTGAAATTTTTTCAAGGGTAGCCTTATCACTATAATTTATAGCTGGCGCTTTTTTCCAGTCAACTGCAAAGTTTCCGTCTGTTTCTTTTCCATAACCCAATTCCTTGGCAGCAAGAGAGTCTCGTACCCACCAAACGAATTGACGGTACTCATTATTTGTAATCTCTGTAGCATCCATCCAAAATCCACTGATAGACACCTGCTTGTTACGGGCTGTAAAATTGAAGTTTACATCTTCGTCACTGGGACCCATATGAAAAGTTCCGGGTGGCACGTAAACCATACCTATCGGCTTACCCATACTTTTAATGTTCCCATAGGATGCTCCCATAAGCTGTCCGTTGTCCACCATTCCCTTGGACTTTCCTTTATTGCCACAACTAGTTGACCCGAAAGCCAGGGTCGTAAGAGCTGCAAAAGCAAATAGTTGACTTCTCATTTAATATTAACGATTAATAGGTATATAGCAAATGTAACAAAATAAATTACTCAAATTTTTCATGGCACAGCTATTAAAATTCTTTAACAACCCTGACTATAATGCTTTAAAACGACCCACTTTTCAGTTTATTGTATTAAAGCCTTTTATAAATCATTATTTCGAACAAGTTAGATATGCCTGGCGTATGCCGTTTGAGTAAGTATGTAGAAGTCTATCTGATAGGGATAAATTATGTATTCGAAAACAAATGAAGCACAATTTAAAGTACGTTTTCTAGATAATCGCTATTTTAACAAAGTTTTTGTTTCAACAATTTTTTCCACTAATTTCTAAACAAAAACAGTAATTAAAAGGCCGCTCATGGCCGCTTCCTAACATTGCTTTTTTAAAAGGATTTAAATTGAGTTTTTACCACTTACTATAAACAATAACGACGAAGTTTTCCAGCTACAGTGAAGATATTAGCAGTGGCAAAAAGGTTTAACCAAATACATTCTAACTATTACGAGGTGGTCGGATAAGAAGCAGTTTTTCTGCCCATTATAGAACTCCTCTACCAATTCCTTCAATTCAATCATAATTGATAAAAAAGCAGGAAAACGCTTACGTATTAATAAGTTATTTAAAATAAAGCCATAGCAGGTAATAATAGGAGACGTAGAACTGCTGTACTATTTTTTCTTTGCCTCTGCGGATAAAAACTGTTCCAAAGCTGCAACCATGCTGGGTGACTGAGGGGCGGGAGCCTTAATTAACAAAGTTAAACCAGCATCTTCAACGGCTTTTGATGTATTGTTGCCGAAGGCACCAATCATTGTATTTTTTTGTTCGAACTCCGGCATGTTATCAAACAGACTTTTTACCCCACTTGGAGTAAAAAAACATATTACATCGTACTCAAACTCCATTATTTGATTGATTTCGTTGCTAACTGTTCGATACATAAACGCTAAAGCAAATTCGCACTTATTATTCTTAAGCCAGTTTACAATTTCGTTGTCCTGCTGGTTTTCACTGCATACATAAAGAAACTTTTCATTCTCTTTGTGCTTGTTTATCACATCAAACATGCTTTTATTAGTGCCATCAGCACCATAAAACACTTTTCGCTTTCTGTAAAGAATAAACTTTTGCAGGTACAAAGCAACCGCCTCGGTAATACAAAAATATTTGGTATCCTGACTAATGCTAATTTTCAATTCGTCGCAAATACGAAAGAAATGATCTATAGCATTACGGCTGGTAAAAATGACGGCAGAATAGTATGATATATCTATTTTTTGTCTACGGAAGTCTTTTGCCGCGATGCCTTCTAACTTAATGAAAGGATGAAAAACAAGGTCAATATTGTATTTCCTGGCAAGCTCAAAATAGGGTGACCTGTCATTTTCAGGCTTCGGTTGAGTAATCAGGATTTTTTTCATAGTGTTACCGGCATTGCCAGTTGTAGCCCCGTTTTTAAACATGCGTTGTCTGCTCTATTTCTACAAAATTAAAGACTCTTATCCAAATAAAGCATTAACGTCTTGTAAATGAGTAAAAGCGGTGTTACTTCAAAAGCAAATATGTAGAACAAAAAGTGTAACGAGCTCACTTTTATCTCTCTTCGAACAGGCACATACGATACCATATATCTGTAAAGAAATAACAACAGAATAAGTGATATTGAAATGGTAACAGATATGTTTTTGATATCAGGACGTGAAAAGGCCAAAATAAGTGTAAAGGGAACAAGCACAATACCCATGATCTTATTAACAAGGTATATAGCAAAAATGTATGTGTCAACAGCTTCTTTTACATTAAATACCCACCCTGCAAAACTTAGAAATATATATTT
>JALYZZ010000454.1 GCA_030948675.1 Bacteroidota bacterium
GTCATGATCTTGAATGCCAATGCGGCAAAAGGACCTTTTGGATCTGCATGACGCAGTACTTCTTCACCCGTATCAGGATTTGTACCTTTTACAGCTTCAATATCCAAAGGACCAGGCAGATATCTTACTACCGCATCTAATGCAGTCTGAACACCTTTGTTTTTAAAAGACGATCCACACATCATCGGTATGATAGAAAGATCGATCGTCGCTTTACGGATAGCCTCATGAATTTCGTCTTCGGTAATCGTGTTAGGATCATCGAAGAACTTTTCAAGCAGTTTGTCGTCATAATCGGCGACAGCCTCTATCAGTTCCTGGCGATATTGATCAACTTCTTCCTGCATGTCGGCCGGAATAGGTACTTCTTTGAAAGTCATTCCCCGGGATTCTTCATCCCAGATAATACCTTTCATTGTGATGAGATCAACCACACCTTTAAAATGGTCTTCAGCGCCAATTGGCAATTGAAGGGGAACTGCTTTGGCACCCAACATTTCACGTACTTGCTTTACAACGTTTAGGAAGTCAGCACCACTACGGTCCATTTTGTTTACAAAACCAATTCTGGGAACTTTATACCTGTTGGCCTGGCGCCACACTGTCTCAGACTGTGGTTCAACCCCAGACACTGCACAAAACAATGCCAACAAACCATCCAGTACCCGCAAAGAACGCTCGACCTCTACAGTAAAGTCAACGTGACCAGGAGTATCAATAATGTTGAATTTGTATAATTTTGTCGAGTCATTTTTCACACCCTGAGTGGTAGGAAAATTCCAAAAACAAGTCGTTGCAGCCGAAGTAATGGTAATACCTCTCTCCTGCTCCTGTGCCATCCAGTCCATTGTTGCAGCACCATCGTGTACTTCACCAATCTTATGGTTTACACCAGTATAATACAGAATACGTTCTGTAGTCGTCGTCTTACCAGCATCAATATGCGCGGCAATACCGAAATTCCGTTGATATCTTAAGTCGCCCATGACCTTTTATTTGTAATTGTTATTGACATTTTTTGGTCGCCGGCAGTACTTTAATCAAGCATTGTTGCGACGCTCCGTTAACCTTTTCCTCGCTGTTGGAGCAAGCCAGCGAAAATTTTATCGATCGTAACTAATTGGAAATCTTAAATCGAGGCGCAAAGGTATGGATTCCAAGAGTAAAAACAGGAGAAATCAGTTAATAATTAACGAAAGTTAAAAGACAAATAATCAGCTCTTTTCAAACTGATTTTTAACGCCTATTAGAATGAAATACCTAAGTAATGATTTTATTTGTTCGAAAACCTGTTTCCCATAAAAAAGACTCTATTTCCTTTTGTCCTGTTCCAATCGGACTATAAAGATGCGAGTTGCTAAGACAGCTTAATAGCCGAATGTCGGGAGAATAAAAGTGCGCATAAAAAAGCCACTCGTAAAAGTGGCTTAATAATATTGGAAGTCTCAATCTTAGACCTTAAAGTGAGAGAAAGCCTTATTAGCCTCCGCCATACGATGTGTGTCTTCTTTCTTTTTGAAAGCTCCACCTTCACCTTTGCTTGCTGCAATTATCTCATTAGACAATTTTTCAGCCATACTACGGCCATTTCTTTCGCGGCTAAAACGAACCATCCACTTAATACTTAAAGAAATTTTCCTATCCTGGCGAACCTCAGAAGGTATTTGAAAGGTAGCACCACCAATACGCCGGCTTCTTACCTCTACACCCGGAGTAATGTTTGCAAGAGCTCTTTTCCAAATTTCATAACCATCTTCACCTGTTTGCTTTGACACCCTGTCAATTGCATCGTAAAAAATAGTTAAAGCAACGCTTTTTTTACCTTGCCACATAATGTTATTAACAAAGCGAGTGACCAGTTTATCGTTAAAACGAGGATCTGGTGCTAAAGGAATTTTTTTAGGTTGCGTCTTACGCATGATCTTGTTTATTTTAATGCAGCTTAACTGCTACGTTTGTTTATGTATTTTAAGTATCTAGCACCAAGAAAAAAACTTTTATTCTTAATACTCGCCAGCAGCACGCTACTACTTCTTCGCTTTTGCTTTCTTAGTACCGTATTTGGAACGGCTTTGTTTACGGTCTTTCACGCCTGCAGTATCAAGACTACCGCGAACGATATGATAACGAACACCCGGCAAATCTTTTACACGACCACCACGTATCAACACAATAGAGTGCTCCTGCAGATTATGTCCTTCACCGGGGATGTAAGCAATGACTTCAATTTTGTTAGTCAAACGAACCTTAGCTACTTTCCGTAAAGCAGAGTTTGGCTTTTTAGGCGTAGTAGTATACACCCTTGTACATACACCACGGCGTTGAGGACAAGCATCAAGTGCTCGCGACTTGCTCTTTGCCTTTATTATTTCTCTACCTTTTCTTACTAATTGCTGTATTGTAGGCATTTGTAACCTTTTAAATTTTTCGGACTGCAAAAGTAGTAGCAATGTATTAAACTTCCAAACTTGATTGAAAAAATTATACGTGCTACCGGCATTTCTTATTTTATTATTTCAATAGCTGTACTTTTTAAGAATTCTTTATGACTAGTCAGCGCTTTAAAATGAGCCCTTGAAACACCTTATACACAGCCTTATGTTTGACTAAAGTATAGGCCCTTATACCTTATACATCCACCCAAACCTGTCCGGTACTTTACAACTTCTAATTTCATTCAGCCGCTTTTTAAGCTCTGGTGATACAGTCCATTTTTCTACGTCGAAGTGCATTACATAGTCTTCGTATCTCAATTCCTTAATTGACGAAATTGTAGCCGCAGTACCCGTACCAAAAACTTCCTTCAATTCTCCTGATTTGTGCGCTTCCATTATTTCGTCAATGCTTATTCTGTCTTCTATTACTTCCAATCCCATTTCCTGTAAAATAGTAATTGCACTGTCCCTCGTAACACCAGCAAGAATAGTCCCTGACCCCAATTCCGGGGTATATGCTTTGTTACCAATTATAAAAAAGACATTCATTGTACCAATTTCCTGCACATACTTATGCTCGACCGCATCCGTCCACAAAACCTGATCGTACCCCAGTTTGTTAGCTTCAGCAGCAGGCAGCAAACTTGCAGCATAATTGCCCGCTGCTTTTGCAAATCCAATACCTCCAGGTGCAGCACGCGAAAACTTTTCTTCCACGTAAATACGCATGGGTTTACTGTAATAAGGGCCGGTAGGACTTAATATAATCATAAATTTGTAACAGTCTGAAGGCTTTACTCCGAGCGTTGCCTCTGTAGAGAACATGAAAGGTCGTATATACAATGAATGATCCTCCTGACCTGGTATCCAGTTCTTATCTAAATTAACCAGCATCCGCATTCCTTCCATAAAAATATCTTCGGGCACTGGTGGCATCTTTAATCTTTCAGCAGAAATGTTGAAACGTTTATAGTTGTCTATCGGACGAAAAATAAAGGCATTACCTGCACTATCTTTATAAGCTTTGATACCTTCAAAAATTGCCTGGCCATAATGAATTGCAGCAGTTGACGGATCGAGAAGAAGGGGCTGATATGGCTTGATCTCGATGTTTTTCCACTCACCATCTTCATAATCTGCTTCTAGCATGTGGTCAGTAAAGTATTTTCCGAAAGGCAAATTGTCAAATGAAAAGAACTGAAGCTTACTTGTTTCAGCCTTTTGAACATTTATCTCAGGAGCTGCAACCATAAATATTAATTTTGATGCAAAGAAACGAAAAATGCCTGCACAGGCAATAAATTATTAGCCTATGACTACGGAAGAAAAAATACAATTGCCTGACTTTTTGATAGCTGAGTTGTATAAAGCAAGCCTGGTTGATTTAGAAACATTTAGTGCAAAACCGGTAATATCGCCTTTGCAGGAGGAGGATGCAAATCTTTTAGGAAGCTCCATATCTGGAGAAAAAATAAAGTATTTAGGAAAAAACGGAAAAGGAATTATTGCGATCGTACACCAGCGCGAAGCGGTTTTTTTAAAAGAAGAAGACCTTACATTCCTAACCAATATTTTGAAGGCGTGTCAGCTTAGCCTTGCCGATATCGCTATTATAAATAGCGCCGGGCAAGCAATTGGTTATGAGGAAATAAAAGAACAATTTACTACATCTACCATACTTTTATTTGATGTAGAACCTTCTGCTATTAAATTGCCTTTCTTAATACCGCCTTTCCAGGTACAGAAGTTTGACGACCGCACCTTTTTAGTTGCGCCTCCGCTGGGGGCAATCAATAAACCAACCCGTGAAGGAAAATTATTAAAAACAAAACTCTGGGTCAGCCTTCAAAAGGTTTTCAATATTGCTTGAAGGGCAAAAGTTTATTGCTTGCTTGCTCAACTGCTATTATCTTATTAATGCAAGCATAAGCACTCTAATTAATAGCTGCCTTTAATTTGCATTTTCTCTTTTTAAAACGCTTTCCCATTATGGAACAGATCATTTTTGCAACGAACAATAAAAATAAGGTGGAGGAAGTAAAAAGTATTGTTGGAAGTTCATTTAATGTTATTTCCATGAAGGAGGCAGGACTAGATTTAGACATTCCGGAACCGCATGAAACATTGGAAGAAAATGCTCTTGAAAAATCACGTACTGTTAATCAATTGACAGGACAAAACTGTTTTAGCGAAGACACTGGCCTTGAAGTAGAAGCCCTAAACGGAGCACCTGGTGTTAAAAGCGCCCGATATGCGGGAGATGAACCCAGTACAAAAGATAATATAGAAAAGCTTTTAAAGAATCTGGAACCGATCCACAACAAAAAAGCGCGATTTAGGACAGTGATCTCAGCTATTGTAAATGGAGAACAAAAAACGTTTGAAGGCATCTGTGAGGGAACAATTATACCAGAACAACGAGGGACAGGAGGGTTTGGATATGATAGTGTCTTTGTGCCGACAGGCAGTCACAAAACCTTTGCTGAAATGTTGCTGGAGGAAAAGAATTTGTTTAGCCATCGAAAAAAAGCAATATTAAAATTGGCTTCATTTTTGTCCGAATTTTGGAAAAATTAGTTGCAATTATAGAATATAATAAATAAAACTGCAACCAAATCAATAATTACGGCGTCTGTACAATAAATAAGTTATCCGGCATGTTATACCATTTGAGTTTTCTGGTTAACTAAGTATTGCTTTTTTGGTATGCTTGCAGAATTAAAACCAATATATGGAAAACAGTCTTATAAATGGTGCCTTTGTCGAGAACCCTCTCAGCCTTGATAATTGCGGGAACGAGCTTTTAAAAAAAACAAATTTTTCCTCCAAAGCTGTTAAATCTACTATGACCACAGAACAACTTATTACGCCGCCAGCCCGTGTATGGGATAACATAGAAAAAATTCTTGATGAGCAGGATAACAGGAGGAGAAATGCAAATGATGTGATAGCCTCGTCTTTTGGCCACAGTAATTTTTCGAGAAGAAAGAAAGTGTATCTAGCTACGGTAGCCGGACTAACAATTGTAGGAGGTTTAGTGTGGCTAATTATTTAACTACTTTTCTAATTAATACAGGTGTACTTTTTAATAGAACTTGCCATTTTTAATGGAACGAGTAAAAGTTTCACTCCCCGCACACTTTCCATTTTCAACATTTTTAAAGATCCGTATTACCGACCTTAATTATGGCGGCCATGTTGGTAACGACATGTTTCTGTCATTAGTACATGAGGCCAGACAGCAGTATTTGCAGTGCTATGGATACTCAGAACTGGCATTTGAAGGCACAGGTTTAATCATGGTTGATGCAGCAATAGCATATAAGCGGGAATTAAAATTTGGCGATCTCATTAAGATTTCAGTAGCTGCTGCAAACTTTGATAAGATTGGTTTTGACCTTTATTATAAGTTGGAAGTAATGGCAGTCGAAGAATGGTTACTTGCAGCAAAAGTAAAAACGGGTATGCTTTGCTTTAATTATTTAGCACAAAAAAAAGTTCCGGTGCCAGATGAAGCAATAAAAAAATTATCAGAAACGCCATCACCCAGGTAGATGGTAAAACTAACAGATCGAGATTTAGATTTATTCGTTCCAGATTTTCCAGCTTTCTTCTGCTTGAATGATTAACATATCTGCACCGTTTTTAGTTATTGCACCCATTTCAGCTCCTTTCCTTAAAAACATTGTAGCAGCCGGATTATATACCAGATCAAAAAGGTAATGTTTGCTGGTAAGAAATTGGTATGGAAGATCCGGGAAATTATTTAAATCAGGAAACATGCCGAGAGGCGTAGTATTTATGATCAGCTTGTAATCTTCAATCAGCTTGTTGTTCAATTGTTTATAAGTAATAACTTTTTTTCCGTCAGCATTATTCCTGCTGACAAACAAAAAATCAATTCCTAGTTTTTCAAGCACAAACTCTACGGCAGCGGCAGAGCCGCCTGTGCCCAGTATTAGCGCTCGTGTGTGATGTGTGGAAAGCAGCGGAGAAAGTGACTTTTTAAAACCTATGACATCAGTATTATGGCCGGTTAATTTGCTATTATTTATCTTAATGCAATTGCATGCGCCAGTTCCAACTACCGCAGGGGTAGCATTATTTAAGAAACGTATAACCGATTTTTTATAAGGAATAGTAACGTTCAATCCCTCCAGTTCAGGATTAGTGCAAAGAAGTTGATGAATTTTATCAATGCAGTCTATTGGATAAGACTCATAAGTGCAATTGCTGATCTTCTCCCTCTCAAATTTCTGTGTAAAGAATGCGGGAGAAAAAGAATGAGATAAAGGAAATCCAATTAAACCAAACTTCCTCATAAGCAATTTTTATTTTCCAGGTTCAAATTAAATGTATCGCCTCGTAGCCCTATTCTCATTGCTTCTAATGGAATAATTTCAGTAGGCGCTATATTTCCAAGATTTACATTGCATCCTATCAACTCAAGAAAGTATAATTGCTGGTCTTTCTGTGGTGCTTCCCATATAATTTTTTCTGCAGGTATTTGTGTTAGAATTTCCTGTACCAACCCTTCCCTTACTTCACCGGAGCCTCTATAGATACCTACAGTACCAGCCTCACGCGCTTCTGCAATTACGTATGTTGATCCCGCTTCTAATTCTGCCCGCATCAACTCAATCCATTTATAAGGAGGGATGATATGAGTGGCGTCTTTGCTGCCAACTTCACTTAATACCGTTCCAAATCCTGTTAGCTTTTCTATATACCCACACTTTTCGGCGTGTGGAATGGTAATGGAACCGTCACTTACTTCTACGTGATGTACGCCATAATCTTTCATCATGGCTATATAGTCTTCAAACTGGTTTCTTATTAAAAAAGCTTCAAACAAAGTTCCTCCAAAATACACTGCCATGCCTGCCTGTTGATATACTTCTATTTTTTTGCGAAGGTTGGGAGTAACGAAAGCAGTACCAAAGCCAAGCTTTATAATGTCGATATGGGTGGCGCCTACACTCATCAAATTTTCAGCTTCCTGAATGCTTAGACCTTTGTCCATAATCATCGTTAATCCATTTTGGCGGGGCTGTGTAGTTCTTTCCGGTATCTGGCTTAGATTAAAATTCATTTTCTCGGCGAGTTGGTTAAAGCGGCAAAAATAGTGATTGACAATGAAAATGTACTTTAACAAACGGACGGTACAAAAAAGGTTATTCTCATCCTCTGATGCTTTATTTTTGATTAGATATTTGTCAATCGAACTAAAAAAAATTACATGCGCCCGATCCTTATTTTAGTTACAGCTTTTTTAATCACTTCTTCTGTAAAAGCCCAAACAAAAGCTGCTATAGCAGTTTCAGACAGTTTACCTCCCTATCAAAAGAATCGGACTATTCCAGCCTTTAGCATTCAAACTCCTGATAGTAGCTGGTTTAGTAAAGTTAATCTGCAACCTAAAAAACCTACTTTAATACTGTACTTTAGTCCTGATTGCGGTCACTGCCAAATAGAAACAGAAGAGGTGTTGAGCAAAATGAAGGAACTGAATAAACTGCAGATTGTAATGGTGACAAGCAGACCATTTGAGGACATGGTGAAATTTGCCGACCACTATAAAATTAACCGTTTTCCGTCTATTAAAATTGGTACTGATCCTTCGCGAATGGTAACGCAGTTTTATACGGTAAAGTTTACGCCGTTTTCTGCATTGTATGATAGAAAAGGCCAATTGGTAAAAGTATATGAGCAAGGAATTGACATGCCCGATCTGATCAATCTTACTAAATAATTATACTTTTTTAGTGTATTCTTAGGGCCTATAATTAGCCGAAGCTTGTTTAGTAATTTTCGGTAATACCGGGCCCGTTATAGAAGGCAACTTTTAATTAAGGTCATAGCAATTAAGGTTTGTGTTATTTGCTTACCTCACATTGAGATCTTGGGCAAAGCAGAAAGTACTCTTGTACGCGGAAGAACTCTCCTCCTTCGAGTACAGTTTTTGCTATGTATAAATACAGAGCATGTTTTGGTTTAATTTTTTTTGAGATCATTCAAAACTTATTTCAAACAATTCATCTTTCGTGAATAAAAAGCTAACACTATATCTTATTATCTTGTGGAGTAGCCGAATCGGTTTGTGCTGCGGTTACCTTTCTTTATTTTTACAAAAATCAAGCGTCATCTGAATAAATTTCTTACAATAACAGGAAGGGCAGTTTTAAGCATACTTGCACTTTTGCTATTCGTATGGCTTATTATCCAGACTTCCTTTGTACAAACATGGCTGGTAAAAAAGGTCACGAAAAGACTTTCAAAAGACTTGCACACAGAGGTTAGAATTAACCATGTAAGTATTAATTTATTTAACAGCATGAACCTTGAAGGCATGCTGGTAAAGGATTTGCGAAAGGATACGCTACTCTATGCAGGAAAAGTAAAACTGAGAATTACAGACTGGTTTTTTCTTAAAGACGAACTTGTGTTGAAGTATGTGGGTCTTGAAGATGCATCTGTTAATATGTACAGAACTGACTCTGTTTGGAACTACCAGTTCCTGGTTGACTATTTCTCGCCCACCACTCCAAAAAATAAAAAGAAAAAAAGCAATTTAAAGTTCAATTTAAAAAGGCTTGATTTTAAGAATGTGTCTTTTGTAAAAAATGACGCCTGGGCAGGTTCCAGGCTTGATGCTAAAGCTGGTAACCTGCAATTAGAAGCGAACAACATCAATATTGACCAAAACTTTCTGGACATAAAAGAAATAGACCTTGATAAGCCTTTTTTCTCACTTACTAATTTTAAAGGCCTGAGGCCTCCTGTGGTAAAAACCAAACAAAAATCGGACAGTTCGATGTACTTCAACGCCGGCGACTTGCATCTGACTATTGACAGGTTAAATATTAAAAACGGTACTTTTCAAAGCTTAGACACGATTGATCGTGTACCATATCCCTATTTTGATCCGCTGTTCCTGCGATTTGAAAAGATTAATGGAAGTGTTAGCAAAGTGAGTTTTATAAAGGATACCATTAGGGCGAATATAGAGCTTGCTACAAAAGAAAGAAGTGGCTTCGACCTTAAAAAGCTAAAGACAAATTTCAAACTGACCCCTAAGATAATGGAGTTTGCAAAGCTGGAACTGGTTACACCAAAAACTCGTTTACAGAACTACTTCGCAATGCATTTCAAAGACTTCAGCGAAGACTTTAAAAACTTTGTAGAAAAGGTGGTAATGGATGCCAAATTTTCAAATACTGAAATTGATAGTGATGATCTTGCCTACTTTGCTCCCGCAGTAAAAAACTGGAAGAAAAAAATAAGTTTATCAGGAACAGGGAAGGGAACTGTTGGAGATCTTTCAATAAAAAACCTGTTTGTAAGAGCCGGTGCAAGCACTTTGCTTAGTGGCGATTTAACTTTGGTTGGACTTCCTAATATCAAAAAAACTTTTATCAATTTCCAATCAGGCAACCTGCAGACCACTTACCGCGATGCGGTTGCTTTTATACCTGCCATTGGTAAAATAGAAAATCCGTCACTTGCCAGCTTAGGAGAAGTAAAATTTAAGGGCAACTTTAAAGGTACGATCACAAAGTTTGCTACTACCGGTGTTTTTAGCACCAATCTAGGCGGTTTTCATACTGATATTGTAATGGAACTTCCTGCCAATGCGGCCCCTATTTACAACGGCCACCTTGGTACCGACAGATTCAATCTTGGAAAGTTTCTACAGATAAAAGACATGGGTACATTGTCTTTTGACGGCGGTATTAAAGGCGTTGGACTAACTGTAGGCAGCTTAAGAACAAGTGTAACTGGTAAAATAAGCCAGTTTAATTTTAAAGACTATAACTATAAAAGAATTGTTGTTGAAGGCACCTTTCAAAGGCGGCAGTTTGACGGGACAGTAAAAATCGATGACGACAATCTCAACTTTGTTACTACAGTAAAAATGGACTTTAGAGCCGCACAGCCTAAATTTAACTTGCTTGCTGACCTCGCCCATAGCAACTTTCAGAAATTGCATTTGTACAACAAGCAGCTCGAAATAAGTGGCTTGTTTGACCTCGATTTTCAGGGTAAAAACATTGACCAGTTTTTGGGTGCAGTCAAAGTTTTTAATGCGAGCTTACTGCAGGATAGTGTGCGGTTAAATTTCGACTCCCTTAGCTTGCAGTCAGGGTTTGAAGGACGCCGCAGACTTCTGTCTCTTACCAGCAATGAATTTGATGCATCGGTTGAGGGCGAGTACAACATACTTGACCTTCCAAACACTTTTCAAATTTTTCTAAACAAATATTACCCTGCCTACATCAGCAAGCCCCGATCCAATGTAAAAGATCAGCAGTTCAATTTCATATTAAACACAAAAAATATCGCTGGCTATACTTTACTTTTCAATAAAGACATCACAGGTTTTAGCAATAGTAGCATTTCGGGCACAATTAATACGATTGATACCGTTTTCGAATTAAATGCCGATATACCTGCCTTTGCCTATAAAAAATACCGTTTCAACAACATCACTTTTAACGGCCGCGGCAATCTGGATGTATTACAATTGAGCGGCAATATCGAAAACATCTGGCTAAGCGACAGCGCTCACTTTCCTAATACCACGATCAGTATTCTTTCACAAAAAGATTTATCGCAGGTCAGCATTAAAACCAAAGCGAATAATACACTCAATGAACTTAACCTGAATGCAGACCTTACAACATTTTCAGATGGAGTTAAAATCAAATTCAATCCTTCTGACTTTGTCATAAACGATAAGCGGTGGATTTTGGAAAAAGAGGGCGAAATAAGTATACGATAAAATCTTGTATCTGCAGAAAATGTGAGGTTCACTCAAAACGATCAACACATAGAAGTCAAGACAACGGAGGATGACGAGTTTAACAAAAGCAATCTCGTCGTAACTCTTAAAAATTTGAATATTGGCGACTTTGCGCCTTTGTTAACGGCAGATCCAAGATTAGAGGGGCTTGCTTCGGGCCAGATTATAATGAGAGACTTTTTTGGTAAGTTTAAGATAGATGCTGACCTTAAAGCAGAACAGTTCCGGCTCGACAACGACTCAGTTGGTGTGGTGGGCATCAAAGCAAATTACAACAGCAACAACGGTAAAATAGGTTTTAATGTGATATCTGAAAACGAGTTATACAATTTTACTGCAAATGGAAGCTATGATCTCGCCGATACCACTGGTATTCCGTTGCTAACTTCTATTAAATTAAAAGATACCAAAATAAATATTGTCAATAAATTCCTCAGCAGCATCTTCACCAATGTTCAAGGGCTGGCGACCGGCGAACTGCACATCAACGGAAATCCAAAAAGACCTGAGTTGTTAGGCCAGGTAACAC
>JALYZZ010000455.1 GCA_030948675.1 Bacteroidota bacterium
GCAATAAAAAAATATTATAATTTATTTAATACAATACCCGACAAATGGTACAAGAAACAGAAACACAATACACTGCTCAACAAATTGAAAACCGTGCAGTGATGGATAAGATGACCCACCGAACTAAGATAGTTGCAACGGTAGGGCCAGCCTGCGATACTTACGACAAATTGCTTGAACTTGTACATGCCGGTGTGAATGTATTCCGACTCAACTTTTCTCACGGCAGTCATGAAGATAAGGCCAGCATTATACAACATATCAGAAGGTTAAATGAGGCTGAAAGTCTGAACGTGTCAATTTTGGGAGATTTACAAGGGCCAAAACTGCGTGTTGGCGAAATTCAGAACAATGCGCTAAAAGTAGAGGTTGGAGATATATTAACTTTTACAAATGTAAAATGCGTAGGTACGCTGGAAAAGATATATGTATCATATCCGAACCTGGCAGGAGATGTAAAAGTGGGAAATGTAATTATGATTGACGATGGAAAGCTGGAAGTTAAAGTGTGGCAAATTTTAAATGACGGCGACGTAAAGGTAGAAGTAACCCTGGGAGGCGTACTATCGTCAAAAAAAGGCATTAACCTTCCGGATACAAAAATTTCTTTACCGGCATTAACAGATAAAGATCTAGAAGATCTAGAATTTATTATAGAGCAGGAACTGGACTGGGTTGCTTTGTCATTTGTAAGAAGTGTGAATGATATAACTATTCTACGCGACAAATTAAATGCGAAGGAAAGCAAGTCTAAAATAATTGCGAAAATTGAAAAACCGGAGGCTGTTGCCAATATACGCGATATTATAAATGCCAGTGATGCAATAATGGTGGCACGTGGAGACCTTGGTGTAGAGATGCCGGTGGAAAAAGTGCCGATGATACAAAAAAGTATCATTAAAAAATGTTTGCATCGCGCTAAGCCGGTCATTGTTGCTACGCAAATGATGGAGAGCATGATTGACCGTGTAAAGCCAAACAGAAGCGAAATAACTGACGTGGCAAATGCCGTATTGGAAGGTACAGATGCCGTGATGCTAAGTGGCGAAACTGCGACAGGCCAACATCCTGCGCTGGTGGTACAAACAATGGTTAAAATAATTGCTGAGGTAGAGAAAGAGTACCGTTATAACCGCGAGGAGGATTTAAAACCGCAAGTTCATTCGCCGTCTTTTTTAAGCGATGCCATCTGCTATAACGCATGTAAAATAGCAAGAGACGTAAATGCTGATGCCATCATCGGTATGACTAAAAGTGGATATACCGGTTTTGTTTTAAGCAGCTATCGTCCAAAATCGCCACTCTTCATCTTCTCCAAAGAAAAATCTTTAATCAATCAGTTGAGTCTTAGTTGGGGTGTAAGAGCTTTTTATTACTTTCAGGAGGAAAGCCTTGACGCAATCATAGAAGATCAAATCAACATTTTGAAAGGAAAAGGATGTTTAAAGACTGGCGACACTGTTGTAAATACCGGAAGTACGCCTGTACAGCTTCACTTGCCCACAAACGTATTGAAATTATCAAAAGTCGAATAGTAAAAAAAACAAACAAAAAAGTCTCCAACAAACATTGGAGGCTTTTTTGTTTAAATGAATATTTTTTAACGCTTTCTCTCTCATTTTATTAGCTATGAAATTATTAATTAGATTCCTTTTTTTACTTGCACCTCTGTCTGCACTTGCCCAAAACGTTGACAGTATTTGGATGAGGCAGAACTACAACAAGGTAGAACAATACATATCTATGCGCGATGGGGTGAAGCTGTTTACATCTATATATGTGCCTAAAGACAGCTTAGAAAAGCATCCCATCCTCTTAACACGTACTCCTTATAGTTGTGCACCTTATGGTAAAAATGAGTTTAGACCTTTTTGGCAAACTTTCTATAAAGAGTATTTGAAAGAGAAGTACATCATGGTTATTCAGGATGTTAGGGGCCGTTGGATGAGCGAGGGCACATTTGTGGATGTACGCCCTTTCAATCCAAATAAAAAAGGTGATAAATATATTGACGAGGCCAGCGATACTTACGACGCTATCGATTGGATGGTAAAGAACATTCGCAGCAACAATGGAAAAGTAGGTGTCTTTGGAATTTCTTACCCAGGTTTTTATTCTACCATGGCGGCCTTAAGCAATCATCCTGCATTAAAAGCGGTTAGTCCGCAGGCACCTGTTACTGATTGGTTTGTAGGCGATGACTTTCACCACAATGGTGCTTTTATGATGATGGATGCTTTCGCTTTCTACTCTTCATTTGGACGGCCGCGGGTGCGGCCTACCACTATTGCTCCACTACCATTTGATTATTTTACAAAAGACAATTACGAGTTCTACTTGAGGAATGGCGCGCTTAGTAATCTCACAAAAAATTATATGGGCGACAGTATTGTTTTTTGGAATGATTTGATGAACCACCCTAATTATGATGCATGGTGGCAAGCCCGAAACGCCAGAAATTTTTTAGAAGATGTAAAACCTGCCATATTGGTAGTAGGTGGATTGTTTGACGCAGAGGATTGCTTTGGTGCATGGAATACTTACAAAGCGATTGAAGCAAAAAGCCCTGCAACTAACAATCGGTTGGTAATGGGACCGTGGTTTCATGGAGGATGGGTAAGATCTGACGGAAGCAAACTTGGCAACGTACAGTTTGGCAGCAAAACAAGCGAGTGGTATCAAAAAAATATCGAGTTGCCCTTTTTTAATTACTATTTAAAAGGAAAAGGAACAGCACAAAATATCGCGGAAGCCACTGTTTTCTTCACTGGCGAAAATAAGTGGCATCAGCTAAAACAGTGGCCGCCTGCTGAAGTGGAATTTAAAGAGCTTTTTTTGGACAAGAACAAAAAGTTGACCTGGACAATTCCGGCAGGAGTAGGCACCAGTGAAAAACCGAAAGACGAAGATACTTTTACGGAATACATTAGCGACCCTTCCACACCGGTTCCATACACTGAAGATGTTCACTTTGCCAGAACGAGAGAATATATGACTGACGACCAGCGTTTCGCCAGCCGGCGTCCTGACGTGCTTACTTTTACTACTGGCATATTATCGGATGACATTGCGGTAACAGGTCCGGTTACTGCCGATTTAATGATCAGTACAACCAGCACCGATGCTGATTTTGTTGTAAAGGTTATTGATGTGTTTCCTGATCAATTTAAGTACAGCGATACTGATAAGTATCAAATGAACGGTTACCAAATGTTGGTACGTGGCGATGTGATGAGAGGTAAGTTTAGAAATAGTCTTGAGAAACCTGAACCATTTGTTCCAAAAAAAATTACCAACGTCAAATTTACCCTTCCCGACGTTGCTCATACTTTTAAATCAGGACATAAAATAATGATACAAATTCAAAGTTCCTGGTTTCCTTTAGTTGACAGAAACCCTCAAAAATTTATGGACATCTATCACGCAAAAGATGAAGATTTTCAAAAAGCATCTATAAAGGTTTACCATAATGGCTCAATGAACAGCAAAATAATATTGCCAGTACTAACCCGGTAAGATCAATTTTTTTAGCTACGATAACTAACGCTAATTACTAGAAAAGGAAGCTAAAAAATACCATAATTCGCTTCTATTTTTATATACATTCGTAGCTGCCTTTCCACCTGGATCACAACAAAGAAGCGCTTTCAATTTGGTTGACAATATTAACGGGTGCCATAGCCTTATAATTGATTTTGCAATAGCAACAAACAGCTTCATAAGGAGATACGCTTTAGTTTTGTTTGCCGAAGATGACACCCAATAAGAAAAATAAATAACGATAATGCCCAATCCACGATTAAACGTTGACCTGACTGACAGTTTCGAAAAAATTCCGGTAAAGATTTTTTCCAGTCCAAAAGAAGGTTCTGCCTTTGTTGCCCGGGAAATCGCAGGTAAAATACGAGAAGCCAGGCAAACTGGTAAACCTATTGTAATCGGCCTGGCCACTGGTTCTACCCCTATAAGCCTCTACAAAGAATTGGTGCGGATGCATAAAGAAGAAGGATTAAGTTTTAAAAACGTAATAACCTTTAACCTCGACGAATATTATCCTATAGAGAAAGAGGCGTTTCAGAGCTATTATAGCTTTATGCACCGGCAGTTGTTTGATCACGTAGATATTGAGCGCGAAAATATTTTTATTCCTAATGGCGAGTTACCAAAAGAAGCGATAAAAAAGCATTGTCAGTTATATGAAGAATTGATTCAGTCAAAAGGTGGAATTGATATACAAATACTAGGTATTGGCAACAATGGTCATATTGGTTTCAATGAGCCTGGTTCAAGCATTTATTCAAAAACACGGCTTATTACACTTGACAATAGCACCCGTATCGCAAACGCCCGCGATTTTCAAAATATTTCACAAGTACCTAGGCTGGCAATAACTATGGGCCTTAGTACAATAATGAGAGCCAAAAAAATATACCTGATGGCGTGGGGCACCAAAGCACCTATTATTGCCCAATCAGTAGAGGGCGATGTTACAGAACATGTTCCTGCCAGCTTTTTACAGCAACACAATGACTGCACTTTTGTGATTGATGAAACTGCAGCAACAGAGCTTACACGGTTTAAATCTCCCTGGCTAACCGGAGAAATTGAATGGACGCCGGCGAGCATAAAAAAAGCAGTGGTGAACCTTGCTTTAAAAATTAAGAAACCAGTGCTGAGCCTTACTTCCCACGATTACAACGAAAACGGCCTCGGTGACCTTTTAGTAGAAAAGGGAGATGCGTATGAAATAAATTTGCAGGTATTTTATATGCTTCGCGATACGATTACAGGTTGGCCCGGAGGTAAACCTAATTCAGTTATTCCTGGTCATCCTGAACGAAGTGAGATTCAGCCAAAACGCTGTTTAATCTTTTCGCCCCATCCTGATGATGATATTATTAGCATGGGAGGCACTTTTATGCGACTGGTCGACCAGGGACATGAAGTACACGTAGCCTATCAAACCAGTGGAAATATTGCAGTAACGGACGAATTCGTCACCCGCTTTTTAGACTTCGCTGTCGGATTCGAAGACATGTTTGGCATAGACAATAAAACTAGTAAAGATTTGTTGTTGGCAGCGCGCATGTTTCTGGCAAGGAAGAGAAAAAACGAAAGAGATACACCAGAAATCAGAGCAATCAAAGGTTTAATACGAAGGTGCGAGGCAAAAGCTACCTGCCGTTATGCAGGCCTTACAGATGACCGTGCACATTTTCTCAATCTTCCTTTCTACGAAACCGGTACTATAGAAAAGAAGCCGATGGGGGAAGAAGATGTGCTAATAACAATGGACATTTTAAATAGAATAAAACCTCACCAAATTTATTGTGCAGGAGATCTCGCAGACCCGCATGGAACGCACCGTGTTTGTCTTGATATAGTGTTTGAAAGTATGCGAAGGCTAAAATCTTCAGAACAGGATTGGGTAAAAGATTGCTGGATGTGGTTGTATAAGGGGGCATGGCAGGAATGGAGTATATCAGAGATAGAAATGGCTATACCAATGAGCCCGGACCAGTTAATGAAGAAACGGTTCGGCATCTTTATACATCAGTCGCAAAAAGATATGGTTCCATTCCAGGGTAGTGATAGTCGTGAGTTTTGGGTGAGGGCCGAGGAGCGAAACACTAATACCGCTAACCTCTATGGACAACTTGGAATGACACAATATTTTGCCATGGAAGCATTTGTGAGGTGGCACTATTGATTGCTACTTTGTTGTAAGCTGTTATCAGTAACAGCATTCAATAAACTTCAACCAATCACTTTGTATTGACTTTTTTGATAGTCATCCTGTTGTTTATAAAACTATCCATGCTGCGCTATTGCACGTCTAGAAGACTGATGTCGAAATAAAGAATAGAACTTGGTGGGATGGTGGCTCCCACGCCGGTGCAACTATAAGCTAGAGAGGAAGGTATAATGAGTTTAATTCTTCCGCCTTTTTTAATTAATGGTAAACCAACCTGCCATCCTTTTATTAAAGAGCTTAAAGTAAAGGTTGAATTAGCAGATTGATCAAATATTGCCCCGTTTAAAAATTTGCCGGTATAGGTAACTGAAACCTTTGAAGTCTAAGTGGGCTTAACCCCTGTGCCAGAGTCAACGATCTGGTAATATACCCCGCTGCTGTCTTTAACCGCATTAATACTGTTTGCTGTTGCATAGCTTTTTATAATCGGTTCCTCAGATTGGATAGTTG
>JALYZZ010000463.1 GCA_030948675.1 Bacteroidota bacterium
GGGTAAACTAAAGGAAATAGTTGAGCTGAAGAGCAAATACGAGTTTAGGATTTTGATAGACGATGCGCACGGCTTTGGATATATGGGGCCGATAGGAGCAGGTGCAGACTCTGCACAAGGTTGCGTGGAGGGCATAGATTTATATTTTTCAACTTTTGTAAAAAGCATGGGAAGCATAGGAGCTTTTATCAGTGGGCCTAAAGCTGTGCTTAAATACCTTCGGTATAATACCCGCAGCCAGATTTTTGCAAAAAGCCTTCCCTTATTGGTTGTAGAGGGTATGTTGCATAGAATGGAAATGCTTAAAACAATGCCTGAACTTCGTGAAAAACTTTGGTACAACGTTAACCGTTTGCAGGAAGGTTTGAAAGCCAGGGGTTTTGATATTGGCAATACCAATTCGCCTGTTACGCCTATTTACATGAAGGGCGAGTTGCCTGAGGCTACCTCAATGGTGATGGACCTTCGCGAGAACTTTCATATTTTTTGCTCAATTGTTGTCTATCCGGTCATTCCAAAAGGTGAAATTATTTTCAGAATTATTCCAACCGCCGCACATAGTAAAGAAGATATTGACCTTACCCTAAAAGCGTTTGAAGAGACCAAAAAGAAATTAGACTCAGGAGTTTATAAAGCCGAAAAAATTCCTGACATGGCGGAGGCCATTTAAAAATTTTCCACTTCATTGCGCTGCAAAACTTATAAAACTTACCTTCCTTTGGAAGGTAGGTTTATAGTCTTTTGTACAGGCTTCAACGCTGCATGGCACTTTGTTGTGTCACTCCCTTGTACCGGTAAAACTTCGTTCATCTTTTACCGGTCATTTGCTTTGTTGTATTAATTTAGCTGATGATAAAAAAGTGGTTTGCAAGAACATCGCCCTTCCTGCTGCTTTCTATTATAATTGCTTTTTTGTTTGTATACCAGTTACTATTCGAGCGGGGCGGATCAAATGAGTGGGCGCATCCATGGCTGCTAAAATTATTATTCTTATTTTTTTTATCTATTATACTCGACCTAATTCTTAAGCACTACATCAGCAAAAATGTTTGGCTATGGACAATAGAGTTGCTGCTGTGTTTAGGCTTTATCTATTATTGGATCATTAGCTGATATTCTTACAAACGGCCACTCCCGGTTAACTTTTGCTTTTATAAAAAATACGATTATTCCCAGAGTAATTACCAGCAATCCATAGCTTGCCATTTGTAGGCCTGTCTTATATAAAATAAACAACCAGATGATGATGGCAACATATACAGGTACAGGAAAGAAAGGCATTTTATAGGGAAAATCGCTTTTAGACCTGGCTTTTCTTAATAACAATAACCCGATTGCCTGCCCTATAAATTGAATAAGGATGCGCATAGCAAGAATGGCGCTGATTACTTCGCTAAGCCTAAAGAGCAAACTAAAAACAAAAGCAATACTACCTAGCACTAGCAGCGATACGTAGGGAAAATGTTTGGTTGGGTGTAGTTTGGCAAACACTTTAAAGAAAGCGCCGTCTGCTGCTGCAGCATAAGGTATGCGGCTGTAGCCAAGGGTTGCAGAAAAAACTGAGGCAAACGCCACCCATAAGATCAGGCAGGTGATAATAGTAGCCGCTGTGCTTCCTGCCAGTTCTTTCATAAAAACGCTCAATACAAAATCGCTTCCTTTTGCCTGCTGCCATGGTATCACACTTACTACGCTTATATTCATTAAAAGGTACAGTACGGCAATTCCGGCTATAGACAAAAACATACTGCGCGGAATATTTTTAGATGGATGCATGATTTCACCTCCTAAATGACAAACATTGTAATAACCCAAATAGCTGTAAACAGATTTTACGCTGGCAAAACCAATCGCAGACACAAAAGCATAGTTGATCAACAGTCCATCGTTAATGTGTTTTATAGGGGCAGCAAAATTTCCATGAGCAATGCCTGCACCTATAATCCAAAATAAAGTAATGATAACGCCTGCCCAGAGAAAAATACTGATCTTGCCGATTGCATCTATTTTTCGATATAGTAGCAACACTATTAAAATAACGACACTGCCGCTAAGCAGCTTGCTCTCGAGAGGTGATAATTGAACGAGGTAGGAGAAATAAGATGCAAAACCTATTGCAGCCGATGCAATTACAAGCGGTGCCTGTATCATCGTTTGCCATACAAATA
Organism: Bacteroidota bacterium; assembly: GCA_030948675.1. Lineage (GTDB taxonomy): Bacteria > Bacteroidota > Bacteroidia > Chitinophagales > Chitinophagaceae > Segetibacter. The sequence goes on from JALYZZ010000463.1 coordinate 2,169, forward strand.
AAAAGCTCATCATTCTGCCTGCGCCATTGGTTCCATATGCTTCTTTTAAAAAATTATAACTACCTCCGGCTCTTGGAAACGCAGTGCCTAGTTCGCTCCAGATCATTGCATCTATAAAAGAAAGTATAGCACCTGCTATCCAGGCATATAGAAAGTACGGGCCGTTCATCATACCTATAACCATTGGCAGTGTTATAAACGGCCCGATGCCCACCATATCAATCATATTAATGGCCGTCGCTTGTAGCAAGCCAAGCCGTCTTTCTAATACAGGTGCAGCCATCTTTTATATTTAGTTTTGCCAGTTTTGCGTTGCAAAGGTGCAAAGAAGATTTGACGAATTTTGCAAATATGGTTAAAGGCAAACATAACTGCTAGCCATAGAAAAATAGTATTATTTTTCAAGTTTGTTTTAGTATTAAATTGTCACCTCAATCACATGCTCGCAAACGATTGGTTAATTGTCTCTCTTTTGGGTGTATGTGCTCTCATAAGTGTATGGGCAGGTAAGTTGACTGCTACAGCGGCATGTGCAGGCTGGGCAGTTGCACTGTTGATATTTGCAGGAGCAGGATATACAGGTATTGTGATGCTGGCTGTTTTCTTTTTGTTAGGTACAATGGCAACATCGTGGGGGATTGGTCAAAAACAACGGGCGGGACTAGCCGAAAAAAATAAGGGTAAACGCACTGCAGGGCAG
>JALYZZ010000480.1 GCA_030948675.1 Bacteroidota bacterium
TTGATATATTTGTAGATATTTTTATAGCCACATTTTTCTATTTCACGCACGGTTAATCCGAACTTATTATCCATGTGCATGCCGGTGGCGAAAATATGTATGTCGAAATCGTTGGAACGTTGTACAATTTCTATCAGTGATTTCATTTTACCAAAATCTGCCCGCGTGCCTGTCAGGAAAACAACTTTATTTCTCTTCATGTAAAATCACTTTATTCTGTCATAATTGCCCCTGGGGAAAATAATTACAATCATATCTAGACAAAGCTTGCGGCCTTACTAATAGATTGGCGATGGAGACATCTCTTGCTTCTACATTAAAAGAAAATGAACATCCCTCGTTGTTCAAAAGCCGCTCTGTTTCGTTTGTAAAAGAATGAGATCCGCCATAAGGATAACAGAACGTTTTATAGGGCAAAATTATGCAAACATCCTCCACAAATTTAAACGACTGCGATATTTCATTCTCTTGCTGCACAGCCGACAGTTTGCTTAAGACAGGGTGTGAAATGATGTGGCTTCCGATAACCATGTCGGCATCATGCTTCTTTATTATTTCATTTTTACTCAGATAAAAGGCACTGAAAAGTAATGTGTCGTTCGGCTCCGTAAACAATAAGAATGTCGGGATTCAGAAGCTTTATTTCTTTAAAAAAGTTTCATTATTTATTTTGCGAGGGTAATTACTACCGGGTTTGAGCAGTCAGGTGATGCATCAACAAAAACTTCAAAAAAATCCTTTTCACTTTGCGCACTTGCTAGCAAGTGCTTTTCTCTTTTATCTGTGTTAAGTTGCGTGGCACCTTTCGCAATAAAATTTTCTTCAATTTGACAAAAAGATCTTAGCACCTGTATTCCTGCTTGCAAAGCCATCTTTTTGCTGAAATCACGATGCCTTAATTCATTGCCTGTTAAAATTATTATTGACTTCACCCCTTGTTTTCCTTCACTTTATTTTTTACTTAAACCTCCAATATTTATAAAAGCAACCATGATTGAGGATATACATCTTTGTAATCGTACATTGTCTTATCGTACCATTTCTTAGGAGCGACCACAATTTTGTCCGGGTTACTATTTAAAAACGCAGCCCACCAGCTAAAAGTGCTGTTGGCAATAATGTTGTGCTTGCAAATACTCATGAGATAGAAATCTTCTACGGCTGTCTGGGTTACCTCACTACTTACAAACGTTACCGGAAAAGTTGTTTTAAAATTTTTCCTGGCCCATTCAATATCGTCTGAGAAAACGTATAAGTGAACTGAAGTAGTGGCACGAGCTATCTCTTGAATGGCTTTTTGGTAGAAGTCTATTGGTATAATACCATGAAGCTGAACATTTTTTCTCAACATAAAGTCGCCCCGTCTTATGTGTATACTTACACTGTTGTTTTTTAAAATTTCATTTCTAATATCATAAAGGTGTGTAACCAGGTCGGTCTTTATTTTGAAATCCTGCCTTATCTCGTTTTCAAAATGTTGAAAATATCGCCAGCTCATCCAGTACCCTATCAACAATACATTATTGCCCGCTTTAAAAAAATGGTGGTTATAGTGATAATTAGGTTCAATGTAAGTTCTTCTTTTGTGTGAAGGAGCCAGGAGTTCTGTCAGTTGCAATACGTTGCGCTTTATTGCTGCCTCTTCATAAGGCATTCTGTAAAAGTGCATGCGATGGTTTGGTAAGATTTTATTCCATACACTCTTTACGGGTTGTTTTATCTGGTATTGAGCAACTTCGTCTTTAGTAGCTTTTTCGGTTTCCAGGTCAAAAAACGCATCTAATTCAAATTTTCTCAAACCATAACCTTCATAACTGCTAACGTCCAGTTTTAACGGAACCTTTTTATGTAATGCAAGTGACTTGCCCGCCGCATATTGAAACATTTGGTTTCCCAACCCCATAAAGATTTTAGAGACAATCATAGGTAGCTGATAAATTGAAGGTTAATGTAAGTCGTCGTAATTCACCTGCAAATCCATTTCGATATCTTTTGCTGCTGTTCTTCCCAAAACCCTTTCATATTCTTCAGCAAGAATGCCTCCTTTTCCAGGACGTTTTACCCAAATGTTTTCTTTGGTAAGCGTCTCTCCTTTTCTTATTGGTTTGATGGAGCAAATTGTTGCAAATGCAAAATCTATCGTTACCTGCTCTTCTTTTGCCGGGCCTTTGTGTCCGCCCCGCTGGTCTGCCAATATTTTTGCGCCTTGTATCAACTCTTTGCATGCTGCTACATCCATCGAGCAAATAATATCAGGTCCGGGGCGATCCATACGGTCGGTAAAATGTCTCTCTAAAATAGAAGCCCCTAGGGCTACTGCTCCAAAACATGCATGATTGGTAAGAGTATGATCGCTTAACCCCACAACAGCGTCAGGAAACGCCTTTTTAATTTCTGCAATTGCACCTAAACGTACGAGGTTGTTAGGAGTTGGATATAAGTTAGTTGTGTGCAGTAATGCATAGGGCAAATTGTAGGTGTTAAATATTGTAACGGCTTTAGCAATACTTTCAATCGTATTCATACCCGTGCCAAGAATAACGGGTTTGCCAAAGGAAGCAATGTGCGCAAGCAACGGATAATTATTACATTCGCCTGAGCCAATCTTATAAGCAGGAACGTTCCATTTATGAAGACGATCTGCGGCAGCACGGCTAAAAGGTGTGCTTATAAAAATCATCCCATTGCTTTCAACATAAGTTTTCAACTCAAGTTCGTCTTCCTCATTCAGAGAGCAGCGCCTCATAATTTCATAAATGCTTACGCTGGCGTTTCCCGGAATAGTGTTTTTAGCGGCACTGCTCATCTCGTCTTCTACAATATGCGTCTGGTGCTTTACTACTTCCACACCTGCTGCTTTAGCCGCATCTACCATTTCTTTTGCAACCGCCAGGGAACCCTCGTGATTAATTCCAATTTCTGCAATTATCAGGGGCTCGTAGTCAAGCCCTATTCTTCTACCTGCGATCTCAAAAAAGTTATTCATTTTACTAGTTATACTTTGCGGAGCAGTTTGAAAGAACTGAATATTGCTACCATTATTTCCAGTCAATATTTTCGCTAACTATCCGGGCCGGAACGCCTGCAACTACTACTCCTGCCCGAACATCTTTTGTAACCACAGACCCATTTGCCACAACAGCACCATCACCAATAGTTACTCCTTTTTTTATAATCGTATTATTTCCGATCCAAACTTTGTTGCCGATGACAATAGGGGCAACGGAATCTTTTTTAATTCCATCAATCCAAAAGTCATGTCCATCGTTATCCATGATTTGGCAGTTCCAGGAGATAGCACAATTGGCTCCAATGTTAGATAACTATTTATTGCCAATAAGGTATGCGGCATGATGTAAGTATTTGCCCCAATATTTACGGTTCCGTTCACATGCAGTTTGCAACCGGCTGAAATCTTTACATTTTCGCCGCAGGTCAATTTTCCGGTCTTGCTTATTTTTAACAGCCCTCTGTCTGCTTTTAGAGATCCGAGCTTATTGCATATAACCCCAAAATAAAAAGGCCCATCTGTTACAAATGATCCTTTGTTCATCAGCATAACCTTTGACGAGATGAAGGCGTTTTTAGGGCGAAAAATGTAGGCAAAGATGAGTTGAGTAAAATCAAAAACCGGGTATACCGACCTCCTGGCTTGCCTGTATTGCCTTTTTAATAGCTTAATTGTCATTTTTAACTAGGGCTTCCGGCAGGTGCTTTTATAGAAATCTGAATAGCGTAATACAAAAACGCATTTACACAGAATAAGAATTTGCCACCACTTCATTTTTCTTATTGAGTGAATTGGGGTTTGGCCAGACAGTTGATTTGCTTCTTATCCATTGATAAGAAAAGTGCGCTACAAACAGAAATATGAGCATCAGTTTAAAGATAAAATAGAACCTTTCCTCATAAGATGGAAACAGCAGGAACCTTGTAGCAAGTATCATGATGACACCTGTAAAAAGTTTTTTTAGGTGCTTTTGATGAGAAAGATTTAAGTATACCACAACTGAGATCAACAGGAACAACAAATTAAAATCGGTTCTCATTAGCCCAACACTTCTCTTAACCATAAAAACATACATAGAAGGTTTAAATATGAAATCTTTAAACCAGTCAAAACGGTTTCCAAAAAGATACGGCACTGCCAACACAATGATTGATAAAACTGCCATTACTGCGACACCTTTAAAAATTGATTTCATATCTACTTTGTCGAAACGGTAATAGTACAAAATGAAAGGAAACAACGTAAGGTTATCAATGCGCGTGAATACAGACAAGGCCAGGAGGAGATAAGATACTGCTTCTTTGCCCTGAAAAAAAATGTTTAAAAATAACAGGAAGACAAAAAAAGAAGACATTGCATCAGGGCTAGATAAGACTGCTAATTCATTGGTAAACCCAAGTAACATTATAACGAGGCCAATGAAAAGCGGCATTATAGCACCTGCAAATAACTTCTTTACTCCAAAATAGACGGCCAGTAACAAACCACCTGTAAAAATTAGTGACGGAAGAATAGTGGCGAAAACCAGGTTAACGCCGATTTTATAAAAGGTACTAATGACTAAAACATATAGTGGTTTTAACCTGAAAAATCTGAGGTAATCATAAAACAAACGATAGTTATGGTACCGTTCTATTCGACCCTGGTTGAGAGTTGTGAGATCTGTAAAATTTTTTGCAGGTACGTGTAATTGCGCAATTCCATAAACCGAATCTTGAATTTGTTGCTGATTCAATCCTTTCATCTGCAGGGGTATGGCCATGTAAGCCAACATATCTGAATTGTAAAAAGGCCGCTTACTTACATGCACCATGTACAAGACAACAATGCAGATGAAAACAAAGCTGATAAGTAGCCGAAAGGTGTTAAATCGAGTTGACTTTTTTGTCCGGTCGTAACTCTTGGTTGCTTGCATTAAAATAAAGAATATGGATAAAAATTATTCAAAAATTTAGTTTGGTTACCATGCTGTCCAACCGCCGTCGATTACCAGGTTGTGCCCAACTACGTGGCTGCTTGCGTCGCTGGCCAGAAAAACAATTCCGCCACGCAGCTCACTTTTGTCGCTCATGCGGCCAATAGGATTAAGTTGTTTAAATCTTTCAAGAAACAACCCATCATGGCCATTAAATATGCCACCTGGTGTTAATGCATTCACCCTTACGCCTTTCTCAGCCCATAAAGTGGCAAGATATTTTGTAAGTGCAACTACCCCGTGTTTGCTAACGCTATAAGCTACCGGTTGAGAAATGCCTGTTCCCGGATAGATTTTATGATTGGGGCTAACCACACCGTAGAGTGAAGCAATGTTTATAATCGAGCCCTTACCATTATGTACCATGTGTTTTCCTACCACCTGGCAGCCAAGAAAAGCACCGGTAAGATTTACATTCATAATCGCGTTCCAGTCTTCGAGAGGAAAGTTCTCAAACGAAGCATCAAAATTTGCGGATTTACTTTGGTTGGTAAATCCGGCGTTATTTATTAAAATATCTATTCGTCCAAACTCACTTAAAACCTCTTTTAACAAAGTAGTCCAACTGTCTTTCTTCGTCACGTCGCAAATTTTTGCAACTGCCTCTACGCCTTCTTTTGCAAGTGCTTGTACAGCCACCTGACACTTTTCTTCATTCAAATCGGCTAATACAACTTTTGCTCCGTGAGCGTGCAAAGCAATTGCATGTTCGGAAGCCAGTAAGCCACCGCCACCAGTTACGATGGCGACTCTTCCCGACAAATCAAAAAAATTCAATTCGCTCATGTATGATAATCCATTAAAAATTCAACTATCTTAAAATCAATTTCGGTGTCTATATCTACAGCTCTTTCTCTTGGAATGAGATGAATCCTGCATCTTGCTTTACTCCAATGCTCGTAGTTATACAAGGCGCTTTTTTTTATAACATAAGCAGCCGGGGTTAAGCTGTAAACCAGGGGTGCGTCTTGCCTTCTTACTATTGGGCGGCCTCCTTTTTTTACAATTTCTGCATACCCTTCTTCATTTACTTCCATCATGTTGAAATAAGGGTTGCGCTCTGGTTCATACCCGGTAATCACAACATCTGCGGACGCGTCGCTGATTGCAAGTGCAATTGCACCATCTATATCGATGGAAGTTTTTAAAGGAACCGTTACATCCAGATCTACCAGGTATTCTACCAATTGGCCGCTCAACTTTTCGTACGATTCTACTGCGTGAATAAAAACAGGCCATTTAGAAGCTGTATCACTGGCAAGCGCAGTGGGACGCATAAACGGAACTGATGCCCCATGTTGTTTTGCAATCGCTGCAATTTGTTCGTCATCTGTTGAAACAATTACTTCATTTATACGGGACGATGCTTTTGCCACCTCTATTGTATAAGCGATAAGCGGTTTACCT
>JALYZZ010000483.1 GCA_030948675.1 Bacteroidota bacterium
ATACTGCCGGATCGCTAAGAGCAATTGAGATTAAAGCTGATGTAATTTTAAAAGGCACGCGCGTAGATGGCATATATACCGCAGATCCGGAAAAAGATCCTTCTGCAAAACGATTTGATAAAATCTCTTTTGCAGAAGTAATTAACAAGAACCTAAAAGTGATGGATATGACCGCTTTTACTTTATGCCAGGAAAACAGTCTTCCCATCATCGTTTTTGATATGAACACACCTGGCACTCTTTTACAAGTCGTTGAGGGAATGGATGTTGGAACTTACGTAAGTTAAAGACAATTTTAAAAGCGGTTTTAGCCGCTTTTTTTGTTTGTTTGCACCACTGCGTATAATCATATTCCGCGGCGAACTTCTGTAGACCAACAATTCATCTCTTAACTTGTTATAATACTTTTGTAAATATAAAATAAACAGAATGGATGAAGCTATTGCTTACATACGAAAGGAATATAAACTAAAAACTTTATGCGAAGAAGATGTATCAGATAATCCGATAGAACAATTTAAGAGTTGGTGGAGTGAAGCTATAAGCAGTAAGATTGATGAAGTAAATGCGATGACGCTGGCAACAGCGACCGTGGATGGAACACCTTCGGCTCGAATTGTATTACTAAAAGGGCTAACCATTGACGGGTTTATGTTTTTTACAAACTATAATAGCCACAAGGGAAAAGAGTTGGAGCAAAACCCGCAGGCAGCTTTGGTATTTTTTTGGAAAGAACTTGAAAGACAGGTGAGAGTTGAAGGAACAGTTGAAAAAGTGAGTGAAGCAGAGAGTGAAGCTTATTTTGTTACCCGGCCTGTAGCAAGCAAAATTGGCGCGTGGGCATCAGCTCAAAGTACAACAATTGAAAGCAGGGAGGTTATAGAAGCAAATGTGACAAAATACCAGGCTCAGTTTCCTGGTGAAAATATACCAAAACCTTCTTATTGGGGCGGATATATAGTAAGGCCGGAAAGATTAGAATTTTGGCAGGGAAGAAGAAGCAGGCTGCACGATAGAATTAAATATACAAGGCAAGCAGACAAGTGGATAATAGAAAGATTAGCACCGTAATCTTACTTCTGCTAAAATCAGTTTCGGTTGATTGAGTTAATCGCGTTGCGTTTTCTCAATCAACCTAGTCACCAATTATGCTTCTTTTTTTTCTTCTGTAGGCTTAGCTGCTTTTGCAACTCGTGCGGGACGAGTCTTGCCAAAAGAACCTTTGAAAATTTTACCCTTTTTTGTTTTTTTATCACCTCTTCCCATAACAATTTTTTTAAATTAATAAATAACAGGCTGCAAACCTACAATAACTTATGTAATTTATCAAAGCTTATAATAATTACCATTGCCGTTTTTCATTATCCAAACTTTGCTAAACACAAAAAGCAGGAGCTCCTGCTTTTATATCAATTCAATAAAAGTGACCATTTAAATTCTTGCTGAAAGTTCTTTACCTGCTTTGAACTTGGCTACTTTTTTAGCTTTAATTTTTATCATCTCATTCGTTTTAGGATTACGACCATTACGAGCCAATCTTTTTGAGACAGAAAAAGTTCCAAACCCAACCAGCGTCACCTTCTCCCCTACTTTCAACGACTTGGTAACTGTATCAACAAAAGAGTTAAGAACGGCGTTTACCTGGGTTTTTGTCAGCTCTGTATCTTCAGATATTTTAGCAATTAATTCGGCTTTGTTCATCGTAGTTTATTTTGTTAGATTATAAGCTGGGCAAATTTATCCGCTTTTGGTTAGCAGAAAAATTTTTCGTCAACTTTTAATATTCCACCTTCTGCCATTGATTCTGCACAAAGGTTTTTATAAGTTAGTAATTGTAGCCGAGGGAATTAGTGAGGTCGAAAGCTTTTACCGTCAGTTGAGGCTGTGTTGAATTGGCTTTAGTCTAACACCTGCATGAGCGTTCTGAAATCTACATAGCGCTGCCCCCATTTTTCAGCTACTTTCTTACGAAAAGCGGGAGCATGATGTTGCAGGTAGTTATCGTACTTAGAGAGCGTGGCCGCATAATATTGTGCAGCGTAAGTGGGGCCTTCTGTTTCATCTACCTGTAGCAACCTTACCAACTGGTGCTTGTCGAAACACCCTGTTTCCAGCACCTCAGGAATGTGTATATCGCGCATCCATTTTTCCCAATCGTTTGCGATTGACCATTCAACTTTAATGGTGATGTTATAGATAATCATCAATAGAAATTTTGGGTCTGTT
>JALYZZ010000489.1 GCA_030948675.1 Bacteroidota bacterium
GTTACATTGTCACCAATTTTTGCATCAGGATGAATATGGGCAAGCGAACTTATTTGGCTCATGCTTTAGGTCTTTTTACAATTTGCGCCACCAGTGTAGCTTCTGTTACAATCTTATCGCCTACAAATATGGTCCCTTTCATCTCACAAATTCCACGGCGTATCGGGTTTAATAATTCCATTTTTAAAATGAGTGTATCACCCGGCACCACCTTTTGCTTAAACTTACAATTCTCTATCTTGAGGAAATAGGTATCATACTTATCGTCGGTATCACGTGGAATAGCGAGAAAACCGCCTGCTTGTGCAAGCGCTTCCACCTGTAATACTCCAGGCATTACTGAGTTATTAGGAAAATGTCCCTGGAAAAAAGGTTCGTTATAAGTAACATTCTTTACGGCTATTACAACTTTTTCTGTAAGTTCTATTACCTTATCGACCATTAAAAATGGATAACGGTGAGGTAAAACCTGCTCTATCTGCTGTATGTCTAATATGGCTCTTTTATTAGGGTCATACTTTGGTACGTCCTGTTTACTTTTAATTTTTTTAATATGCTCTTTAATCTTCTTTGCAAATTTTACATTGCTTGCGTGCCCGGGCCGGTTGGCAATAATGTGGGCCTTAAAAGGATATCCAACTAAAGCGAGATCACCAATTACATCGAGTAGTTTATGTCGTGCAGGTTCATTCGGGAAACGCAACTCAAGGTTATTGAGGATACCTTCAGAACTAATTTGAACATCTTTTTTGTGAAACACTTTAGATATGCGTTCTACCTGTTCCTCGCTTACTTCTTTATCAACCACAACAATTGCATTATTGATATCTCCTCCCTTAATGAGGTTATTGGCCAAAAGCCACTCTAACTCATGAAAGAAGCAGAAAGTTCTGCAGGGTGCAATAGATTTATTAAAATCAGAAAGATGTTTTAGTGCTGCATGTTGGGTACCTAAAACAGGGCTGTTGAAATCGATGAGGGTATTAATACGATATTCGTTGTAGGGTAAGGCAACCATCTCAACCTTCTTCTCTTCGTCGGAAAAGGTAATATTATGATCGATAGTATAGTACACTTTAACTGCATCCTGCTGTTGTAAACCAGCTTTTTCAAGCGCCTCCACAAATGGCTGCGCGCTGCCGTCTAATATGGGAACTTCTTCTCCGTCAATCTCAATCAAAGCATTATCTACACCCATGCCTACCAGCGAGGCCATTAGGTGTTCTACAGTACTTACCCTTGCTCCATTGTTCTCTAAAGTAGTGCTGCGGTTGGTTTCTACGACAAAGTCTACATCTGCTTTTACAACAGGTTTGCCAGGAAGATCAATTCGTTGAAAGTGAATGCCTGTGTTGGGAGCGGCAGGTTTTATAAGCATTGTTACCGACTGACCGGTGTGTATTCCGGCACCCGAAATACTTATTTCCTGATGTATGGTATGTTGAAATGTCTGTCCGTTACTATTCATAAGCTCCCTAAAGGCCACGAAAGTATGAAAAGTATCGGATTTAGTTATAAAGCACCGCAATTATATATATCTTAAAACTCCCCCTGATACAACCGACTTTAATGCAGCTGACTGGCATTTATTCTCTCCTCAAGTAGCAGCTTTATTTGATTTTCAAGTTCTGTTATCCGTTTTTCCATCTCCGGTAAATTACGTGTTAATGCCTGACTTCGTAAAGCACTTGTATAGTCAAATGCGGGTGAGCCGGTCACAGCAGACTTAGGAGTTTTGATAGACTTACTTACTCCGCTTTGTGCATTGATTTTACTATAATCTGCTATTTGAATATGACCAACAACTCCGGCCTGACCGCCGATCATTACGTTACTTCCAATCTTTGTGCTTCCGCTAACACCTGCCTGTGCAGCAATAACAGTATTTGAGCCAACCTCAACATTATGCGCTATTTGAATAAGGTTATCAAGCTTTGCACCTGCTCTTATAATTGTTGAACCTATTGTTGCTCTATCTATTGTGGCGTTTGAACCTATCTCAACATTGTCTTCTATAATCACATTTCCAATCTGTGGTACTTTTTTAAATGATCCATCAGGCTGTGGAGCAAAGCCGAAACCATCGCCACCAATAACGGTGCCCGCATGAATAGTGACATTTTTACCAATAACGCAGTCATGATAAATTTTCACACCGGCATGTAGAAGACAATTATCATCGATTTTTACATTGTTGCCTACATAAACTCCAGGAAAGATTTTTACATTATTTCCAATTTCACTTTCTTCACCGATATATGCAAATGCTCCGATAAATACATTGTCTCCTTTTTTCGCTGTAGGCGAAATAAAGCAGGGATCCTGAACACCCTGTAGCTGCTGAGTCTTCAATTCCTGGTAATAATGCAGCAAGCTTGCAAAGGCAGAATACGGATCAGCGACCCGAATTAAAGTAGCATCAATAGGTTGCTTTAACTCAAGTTTATCTGAAATTATAACTACCGACGCTTTAGTTGTATACAAATACTCCTCATATTTTGGATTTGCAAGAAAAGCCAGTTGCCCCAGCTGAGCCTCTTCAATTCTTCCAAAGTTGTCTGCTGCACAGTCTGGGTCTCCCTCAATTTTACCC
>JALYZZ010000511.1 GCA_030948675.1 Bacteroidota bacterium
GTCTCCAGGTGATTAAACTTTTCTTCATATCAAGCTGATAGAAATTGAATATCGATCGGCCAATGACATACCACTGTTCAATAAAAACAATTAATACAAGGGGAAAAAATTAGCATCATCAGAAGAAATGTCGGGTTTGCGGCGGTAGGAAACGTTACTACTTCTAACTAAAAATTAGGATTGAACAATAAAAAAAATTTGATTGAAATGACTCTCGAAAAAATATAAGTAAAGGAAGGTCCCTACAATACTAACACGCCCTTCAATTCGTTATGTGATTTGTTGCCCTGTTGCAACATCGCCAATAAAGATACGCTCATGAAAATTTTGATTGCAGAAGACGACTCCCTTATTCTTAAAACAATGGAACTATGCCTAAGGCGAGATGGATACGAAATTATTTGTTGTATCGACGGACTCGATGCAATGGAAAAGATACAGCTATTGAAGCCGGATTTAATTATAGTAGATATTATGTTGCCCTACTTCTCAGGGCTGGAAATAATAGGTAAAGTAAAACAAGATGAGAATGCGGTACCAGTTATTGTAATTTCTGCAATGGGACAACAAACCGTTGTGGAAGAAGCTTTAAGACTTGGTGCAGACGAATACATTTCAAAGCCTTTCAATCTCGCGTTGCTTGTATCGCAAATTTCGCGCCTTACCGCTGTAAAAGCAATAGCATAATGTTGTGTATCGCTAATATCCTTTGCCATAACCATGTTTCTACTTAATACAGGTTATAATAATGCTTTTGAAACGTTTGTAAAGCCTGTTTACCTGTACGTAACTGCGCTATTATTTATCCTCCTTACCCTTACAGTTGTAGCGGCTACTTTTCGTTTGTTACAAGTAAAAAAGAAGCAAAACAGGTTTAAAAACAGCATTCAGCAAACAGTTGAGAATTGGATCACAGAAATAATAATTGAGGATACTGCTGCCGTTGTTACAATTCCCGAAAATTTTCAGTTGCTGCTAACAAAGCCAGCGGCAAGACAATGGGTCATTGATGAACTGGTTAGGAATAAAAGCAGCTTTTTAGGAAATGTTTCCGCTAACATTGTTCGGCTATATTTTCATTTGGGATTAAATGTTGATTCAAGAATTAAACTCGATGACAAGAAGCCTCACGTTCAATGCCAGGGGATACACGAACTAGCGGTGATGGAACAAAATGATCAGTTGCAAAAAATCTATCGTTTAACCAATAGCAAAAATAAGGACGTTCGTATAGAGGCGCAAACAGCGATATTGCAATGGTATGGATTTAAAGGGTTGCGATTTTTAGATGTAGTGTCTTTCCCAATTACTGACTTCCAACAGTTAAAACTGCTTGAACTGCTTAGACTGCTGCCTTTTACCGGCTTCACTAAACTTAATAAGTGGTTGCAATCGCCAAACGACAACGTAGTAAGTTTTGCATTAAAACTAGCTGAACACTATCAGCAGGTGCAGGTACACGCAGAAGCAGTACAATGCCTGCAACACGAAAATGAGGCAGTACGGGTACAGGCAGTGAAAACCCTCGCAAAAATAGGAACAAGCGAGACGGCGAAATTGCTGACAGCGGCGTATGAAAATGAAAGATTTACCAACAGGTTAAACATCTTAAAAGAACTTCCAAAAATAGCCAGTGATGAGCAGCGCGATTTTTTAATTGTTCAATTGCATGAGGGCCATGAATACTTAAAGCTGGCTGCTGCCAAAGTGTTGGCAAAATGCACCACGGACGGAATGGAAATACTGGAGGCAAAGAGTTATGAAACAACTGTTCCATACAAAGATATTTTCCTTCATATTAAATCGGAAGTAGGAAAATGAACTGGTATACAATAATAACTGACTTTATCACCTATGTTATTTTTACATACTCGGCTGTGCAATTGACTTGTTATATCGCAATAGGATTGTACTCAATAGGCGCTATCCGCCACTACGCCAATAAGAATAGTTTTACCGATTATAAGTTGCTTGCCACTTCGCCTTATGCCCCGTCTATTAGTATTCTTGCACCGGCCTATAACGAAGGGGCAAATATTATTGAAAACGTACGCTCTCTTTTGTCGGTGTATTACAATAACATTGAACTAATAGTAGTAAATGATGGCAGTAAAGACAATAGCCTGCAGCAATTAATCAGTGCGTATAGTCTCGTTAAGACAGACCATTTTGTTAGCTACCAAATTCCTACCAAAGCGGTGCGTGGCGTTTATAAAAGCAGCAACCCGATATATAGAAAACTGGTAGTGGTAGATAAAGTAAACGGAGGCAAAGCAGACGCATTAAATGTTGGGATAAACATGGCAGCTAACGACTATATAGTATGTATAGATGTGGACTGTGTGCTGGAGCAGGACGCCCTGCTTAAGCTGATGAAGCCTTTTTTGGAAACTACTGATGAAAAAGTAATTGCCACCGGCGGAGTGGTAAGAATAGCGAACTCTTGCGAAATACAACACGGACGCTTGTTGAAAGTACATTTGCCCTCGCAATATCTGCCAAGGATGCAGGCACTTGAGTATATCCGCGCTTTCTTGCTTGGGCGTATGGCCTGGAGCAGGATCAACGGGCTGCTGCTAATATCAGGCGCCTTTGGTGCATTCGACAAGGAAATCGCCATTAAAGTGGGAGGGTACAATCATAAAACGGTGGGCGAAGACATGGAACTGGTGGTACGTATGCGACGATACATGGAAGAGCTTAACCTACGCTATAAAGTAGCCTTTATCCCCGACCCTCTTTGCTGGACGGAAGCACCTGTTAATTATAAAATATTAGGCAGACAACGCAACCGGTGGACAAGGGGAACAATTGAAACACTTGGCCTGCACAAAAAAATGTTCTTCAATCCTCACTTCGGTTTACTTGGATTGGTTAGTTATCCATATTGGTTTTTTTTCGAGATGTGTGCACCAGGCGTGGAGTTTGCGGGGCTTGTGGTATTCTTAATTATGGCCTTATTAAAATTAATCAACTGGCAAATCTTTTTTGCTTTTCTCACCTTCATTATTTCTTTTGGCTACCTCTACTCCGCCTTTGCAGTATATATGGAGGTAAAAACCTACAACCAATACCGGCGGAAAACAGACGTGATGAAACTATTACTAACTGCCCTGACAGAGCCCTTCGTCTTTCATCCTTTTGTGGTATGGAGCGGGGTGAGAGGCTATCTAGATAAATTACAAAATAAATCAAGCTGGGGCGAAATGACACGGCAAGGACTCAACGGAAATGCAAAGGCCTCAATCCCAGCTGCTGTTTCGCATACAGCACCAACCCCTGTTTTGCAAGAAACCTAATGTAAGCAATCTGCTTTAACCTCTTGTTTTGCCATTTCGTTTTATAATGCAGCAGATAAAATAATCGCTCAATGAAAATTGTTAGGTGCTATGCATCTTTTCCAGTATTCCATTATAACCCTTACTGTTTTCTCTAATTCCATCATAGTGTTTTGCTTTATAAAAAAACCCTGTACCGATAAACTGTACGCGTCTATTACTGCTTGTTGACTTGAAGCTGTGGAAAAAAATAAGTATGGTATGCACTTGACCTGAAGTGCAGCATCGGTTTTAATTTTATTTCGAAGCTCAAATCCATTGAGCTTCGGCATATTAATATCGGATAAAATAAGAAAAGGAACCGAGTCAGTTCTATTCAGGTAGTTTAATGCTTCCTGTCCGTCGAAAAAGAAAATTATTTTGTTGGAGTAATTCAGCTTTTCAAATACTTCTTTCAGTAATTCCTGGTCATCAGGGTCGTCTTCTATAATGATTACCGGCCCGTTACTGTTCATTATTATGTTATTTAGAAACAAGATACCGCAAATGAAAGAAAAGTACAAGTTTTTAAGCCACTACAAACAGCAGTAGCTATTGATAACCTGCGAGTTAAGCACTTATAACATCCTTAAATATTTGCCTGCCTCTCGCAACTTTACCGCTCTCCGATTCGGCTTTTCCCAACAGCTTTTTTAAAAGTACTTTTCCATTGTGGCATAACTTTTCCTTTATGTTTTACAAGCGTTTTATGTTGGCAGATGCAATTGGATGAGAAAGCAGACAACCAGGCTCGAAACGCCAACCGTTTCTATAACTTGAAATAATCATTTGAAGAATTAGGACTTATGTTATCAGCAAGAGAATCATTCAGAAGAGGCAGACTTACCGCAAGCCCAAAAACCACAGTTCAAACGTTTGAATTTAAAACAGGTATTCAACCCTTAAGATTAGACTTTACACGGGATGGAATGGTATATATTCCAACCAGTTATACCCACAAGCAGCCCTGCCCACTTGTAGTAATGCTACACGGTGCCGGCGGCGCGGCAGAACACGGACTGAATTTACTAATGCAATACGCCGACGACCAGCACCTCCTTTTATTGGCACCTGCATCGCGGGTTAATACCTGGGATGTTATTGTAAAAAACACTTTTAACAGCGATGTTATTTTTATTGATGAAGCACTTTCTCTTGTTTTTGAGCGCTATAATATCGATGTAAAACATATTGCTATCGGAGGCTTTTCTGACGGGGCATCTTATGCACTAAGCCTGGGACTAAGCAATGGTGACCTCTTTACTCACATCATTGCTTTTTCCCCGGGCTTTTACCACACAATTGAGAATAAAGGCTACCCTAACATATTTATTTCTCACGGCGTAAAAGATAAAATTCTTCCCATTGCTCCATGTAGCAGGCGGATTGTGCCGCGCTTAAAAAGATTACGCCACAACATACGATACGAAGAATTTCAGGGTGAGCATGAAATACCACAAGATGTGTCAGTTGCTGCGATCAACTGGTTTTTAAAAAGCTAAGCAGGATATCGGCCAAAAAGTTCACTAAAAACTGATCCATCCTAACTGCATGCGCAATATTTTTTAAGCTAGTGGAGAAAACTTAAAAAGCGTAACGAATAGGCAATACGGCATTTCTTGAGGTTTCATATTAACGAACAAATTCACGAGATTTTTTTAGGCCGCGTTTGTAGCGTAT
>JALYZZ010000527.1 GCA_030948675.1 Bacteroidota bacterium
GACAGAAAGGTTTAGAGGCTTTCAATGTCTCTTTGCTTTCCTGATTATATAACGATAGCAAAACAAAAATGCCGCCGCCCTGGTGGCATTTTTGTTTTTATTAACTTTCTTTTTTAACAAGCAATACCCCTGATAAAGGCCGTGGCTACACGTTGTAATTGACCGTTTTTTTGCCTACTTTTAAAACCACTTTTATATATAAAATCAGCAGATGTCGACAACTAGTTTTAGCAATTGTGTTTTTATTATTACAGGTGCTGCCTCAGGTATAGGTCGGCAGGTTGCATTGCAAGCGGCCTCTAACGGAGCAACAGTTATTGCTACTGACGTAAATGTAATTGCGCTGAATGAAACAAAACAGTTGGGCGCGCAGCAAGGCTTGCAGATGGACACATACCAGCTTGACGTGGCTGATAAGAAAGCAATCTATGACTTTGCAGGTTCAATTCTACCACAACTCTATGGTCAAAAACTGGTACTGATTAATAATGCAGGGGTCGGCTTGTTTAGCGGTAATTTCTTAAATACTTCCCAGGACGATTTTGAATGGTTGATGAACATCAACTTATGGGGAGTTATACGCATGACCAAAGCATTTTACCCTTACTTTATTCAACACAACGAAGGGCATATTGTTAATTTATCAAGTGTGTTTGGGCTTGGTGGTTTTGCAAATCAGACTGCTTATTGTACAGCGAAGTTTGGTGTAAGGGGTTTTACAGAATCTTTAAGAATGGAGTTGGTAGGAACGAAGGTCTATACCACATGCGTACATCCTGGGGGTATTAAAACAAACATCATGAGATCTGCTACTCCCAAAGGCCCTGAACTAACTGAGGCGATGCATCAAAAAGCGATAGCTACGTTTGACAAAGTGGCGATGACAACACCACAAAAGGCCGCTGCTTTGATACTAAATGCGGTGAAGAAAAAAAAGGCCCGACTAGTAATCGGATCCGACGGCCGGGTAATAGACACGATTACCCGGCTGCTTCCTGTAGCGTATACAAAAATTTTTAAAAGACAAATGGATAGAACATTTAAGGTGTAACTCAAATAAAATCATGAAACCAGATTTCCAGGTTGGCATTGTAGGCGCAGGGTTTGGCGGGTTAGCGGCGGCTTTAAGGCTGAAAAAAGCGGGTAAGGATTCGTTTGTGATTTTTGAAAGAGCTGCTGAGATCGGAGGAACCTGGCGCGACAACATTTACCCTGGGTGCGCCTGCGATATAGCCGTACACCTGTATTCTTTTTCCGATCAGCCTAATACCAATTGGAATAATCTATATGCAGCACAACCGGAAATTTTGGATTATCTCAAAGATGTGACAGATAGCCGTGATATTAAAAAACATATCAGGCTAAACGCAGACGTCGTGGAAGCAAGATTTATTGAAGAAGAGGCCTGCTGGCTCGTGACCGAACGCAGCGGAAGGCAAACACTCGTATCGGTATTGCTCTTAGCAATGGGTCCGCTAAACCGTCCATTTATTCCTCGCATAGAAGGGTTAGCGCTGTTTGGCGGATCACATTTTCATACAGGTCAATGGGATACAACGCTTGACCCAACCGGCAAAAGGATAGCAGTAATAGGAACAGGAGCGAGCGCGATACAAATCATTCCAAATATCGCTCCTTTAGCAGCGCACCTCGCCGTTTTTCAGCGCACCCCTGCCTGGGTAACACATCGGTTTGACAAAAAAATAGGTGCGACAAGTAAAAAGATATATGCTATTCTCCCACTTGTACAACGGATAAAAAGAGAGTGGTTTTATTGGCTAAACGAGTTTTTTGGTTTGGGCTTCTTAGGCAATAAAACAATAAACAAGGTAATGGCCTGGGCGGCATTAAGAAAGTTGCGCGCAGAAGTAAAAGATGTAACAACACGCGAAAAGTTAACTCCAAACTATACTATCGGTTGTAAACGCATTTTAAAGTCCGACGATTATTATCCCACATTCAACCGCGAAAATGTAAGCCTCGTAACCGAAAAAATAGACAGGTTTACTATAGGTGGAATACTCACAGACGATGGTAAAGAGCACCTGGTCGATACCGTTATTTTTGCAACGGGTTTTGTAGCAGCCGACATTGACTGGTATACAAGAGTGATAGGCCTGCACGGCCGTAGTCTTACCGACAAATGGAAGTGTTCAGGTGCCGAAGTTTTTCTGGGTACCACTGTTAGTGGCTTTCCGCATCTTGCCCTGGTACTTGGACCCAATACCGGTTTGGGTCACAACTCTATTATTCACATGATGGAGTCTCAGATGAACTACATTATGCAATATATCGGGTATATAGAAAAGATGGACAAGCATTCGTTTATTAATGTAAAACCGGAGGCCCAGCAAGCATTCAACGAACGGATACAACAACAATTGAAACATACGGTATGGGCTTCCGGATGCAAGAGCTGGTATATGAATGCAAATGGAAAAAATACAACACTTTACCCCGGGTTGACTGTAAGCTTTAGAAAAGAAACCAGGAAATTTGATTCAAGTGTATATGTCAAGGTAAAGGTATCAGATCTTACAATGTCATAGAATAGGTATGAGCGAAGTAGGAGATTTATTGCTCGCAAAGCCTGCTGTGGTTAGACGACTAAAACTGTAAGTGGAATAATGGAAAGGGAAATATCGGTAATAAGGGTAAGTTTCGAGTAGTGATACCCAGCTGGTACTAACAATCCAAATCAATCCCAAACTTTTATTGTTCCCACAACATATCCAAAACGCTTGATGTTGAAAATAATGGTATCGTCAAGTTGTGGTTTTCTTAAACACGGCATGAATTCACATTCATGAAAATTTACCGTTTCAAGTAGTCCATCTCCTATAGCTTTTTTCTGAAAACCCAGCGAGTATGACCCAAACCTATCTTTTATAAGTTGTATTTTTATTGAGTCGTCATCAACATACTTAAATGCTTTTTCGATGTACGGGTGAAAGGTAACAGGACCCGTAAAACTATCTACTTTATAATGTAGGTCCTTTACGAATACGCCCAACTTTTTTGCTTTTAATATATCACCTTTTGTAAAACTAAATTTGTCTTTTGGCTTTTTATCTGCCGGTGCAAACACAGAATGAATGGCAGAAAGATTACGTAAAATAAAAATGACAGTGAATGTTATTAAAATAGTTCTCCAGGCATTACTACTTTGATCAGGATACCAGATAAGGCTTATTACTGCTCTCGTTAAGAAAAAGATTATTAGCATTAGAAATAAAGAAGTCACAGGTACGATCAAAAAGGTCAATGCTGCTGTAGAAGAAGTAGACAGGTAAGTTGCTTCATAATAGCTATATGTTGAGGTAACACAAGCAAGCACTGAAGCTATAAAATAAGCGATTTGGGAAGCTTCTGAAAACTTTTTATAAACCACATCATATAGCAGCCAAAGCAATACTATGTAGGGAAGAGAAACGAAAACACTTCCACCTCTTCCGCTATTTGCGCTAACGATAATGAAAGAACTTACAAGTGCAAGTACAATAACAATATAATTAATCGTTTTCAACAACTTCATAAAGGGGAGTTGGGGAGTATGTAATGTTAATAGGCCCCTTTTAATTAAGAAACTGGCCGGTTAAGAAATTATTTTTATTAGCTACTGCAAAAAAATCCTGAAGCATGCTATGAAAACTAAAACTTGCACCGTGCTCCATACTTCAGGCAGGTAGATGGAGATAGCATTACTAGTACTCTATGCCATTTTCATTAATAATATCGCGTTTGTGCTCGTCGATTCTATCTAATACTTTCTCAGGTCTTACGTCTACCCGCAGCTCATCAAACTCAGGATTATCGGCTTCTTTTATATCAAGTTTCTTTCCAATAGCAGAAGTGAGGACCAGCAGGCGGGTAATTTCGTGCTCAGCAAGCAGACTTACCTGCAAGTCTAAATTCGTTCTTTTATCAGCAAGTTTATTCATCCTGTTTTGCCGAATCAATACAAATGTTGATAAGAAGATAGCCTCCACTGAGGCAATCGTACTAAGACCATTAAAGCGCGGATCTATCGGCCTGATTCCTGTTATGCCGGTATTCCAGAGGATGTATAACCCAAAAAGCAGCAAGTGCACGTATACAAAAGACATGCTTCCTGTAAAACCGGTAATCTTATCTGCGACGTGTTCATCACGGGTTTTTTCTTTTTCTTCGTTTTGTCGCAGTTTTATCAGCTCCTTTATGTTGCGATCCATGACTCCTGCAAGGTTACTGGGTGTGCCAGAATGATCAGCACCTTTATTTTCGTCTTTCATAAGAAGGCCATTTAATTCTACCAACAAGGTTAAGTTCTTAAGTGTTCATTTAGCACCCACGCCGCTCACTTTTAACGGAACAATATACACTGCCTGCGAAGCTGTTATAAACAATTCATTCCTGTTTTTTCCGCCAATACATACGTTGGCAGACCACTTTTCAGGAACATCTATGTGGTCAATTTTCTTTCCGTCTTTATTAAACACCGTTATTCCGTTTCCTGAAAGGTAAATATTTCCTTGCTGATCAATCGTCATACCATCAGAGCCCATTGCCGCAAAAATCTGCCTGTTGCTTAACATGCCATCTTTTTCTATCTGGTACTTGTAAATTTTATTATCACCAATATCCGCTACGTACAATGTTTTTCCATCGGGGGAACCAATAATCCCGTTTGGCTTTTTTATCGTTGAGTCAACCGGTATGGGCTGGTTGGAGTTTTTAGGCAGGTAATACACTCTTTCAACGGTAACACGCTCTCCCGGTCTTTTCCACCAGGGCCGGGTGTAAAGCGGATCAGTAAAATAGATGCCCCCGTTTCGATGCACCCATACATCATTAGGTCCGTTAAGCAATTTTCCCTTATAGTCAGACATAAGCACTGTCACTTTTTTTTGTGGGTCTATTGCCCACAGCTCATTGCGCTCGTCGGCACAGGAAATCAGGTTGCCCTTTTTGTCGAAATACATTCCATTTGACCTGCCTGCGTTATCCATAAACAACGTCAACCGTCCCTCGGTGTCATATTTCCATATTTTGTCGTTTGGCTGATCTGTAAAATAAATATTGCCTTTTTTGTCAGCTGTGGGCCCCTCTGTAAAAGAAAATTGTTTTGATATTAACCGGGGAGTAGCGCCATCCGCAAACACCTTTTCCTGGCTGTAAGACACGGTTGAAATGGTCACAAGACAAACAATACAAAAACTGTGAAGGCCTTTAAGGCTGTAGTTCATATATAAAAGATTTAGATGAACAAAAAAGCAATATTACACATGATTAGGGGTATCAAAACAGATGTTTTTTTGGAGCCGGACTCATGACTGCTATTGTGCTTCCGGGGCGTCTCACACGTGTACCTTTTTTTATTATTCAGCAAAATACTAAAAGTTGCCTATTATTTATTGAAGGTCATCTTTCTTAAGCAGCTAATATAATCGATCGTTATGACAGCAGTGTACGGTTTTTAAAATGCTGGTATCGTCTTTTCCTTCATATGTTCACTAAAAAAGCTCACCTCCTTTACTTTAATACTTTTAGGAACAGTTGCTACAACCACAGGTATCTGCTTATAGGTGGTAAAGGATGCAGTATCAGTAATGGTATAGTGAATGCGTAATTGTTCACCCCATATTTCTGCTTTTTGAATGTTGACCGACACCACTTTTTCAGTTGGTTGCAGTATGATTGCAACTACCGACTGCGTAGTAAAATCAGGAATAGTTGCCGCCCCTCCTGACGCTTTTGTCATATGAAAAATCTTATTGAAATTATTCGCGTTCCCAATAAACTTAAAATCTACATTTCCGATTATAGGCACCTCGTTATTTATTTTGTAATTAAAGAGGGTAACCGTACCAATAGACAAGGGTGCGGGTTCTTTAACAACCCCACACGCCACAGATAGTGAAATTAAAAGTGTAGCATAAAATGCGTTTTTCATTTGAAAATTTTTGATACAAAGTCTAGCCCGAATGACCCTTAATATCAGGTAGAGCTAGCTCCTAATTAGAAGCCCGCCTGCGTCCATCAATCTGATTGCTTCTACAGCTTCCTTTACATCGTGTACCCTTAAAATATTTGCACCATGGTGTAAAGCAATAGTGTTTAAAACGGTTGTTCCGTTTAGCGCTTCTTCTGGTGTCGTTCGCAACGTTTTATAAATCGTCGCCTTTC
>JALYZZ010000578.1 GCA_030948675.1 Bacteroidota bacterium
TCAAGGTTTTCTTTGGTACCAATGGGGATACGTGATGCGTATCTTGACCCTTTAAAAAGAACCGGGAAATATTTAGATCTGAAGCGTTCGTCGGCTCCCTGGCCCAATCTCCATTCTTCGATTACCACACCTCGTTCTTTATCTATTTCATCGTTGTCAAAAGTCACGTTATGTGCCCAGTCTTCTAAAATCTGAAAGCCTTTTTTAAATACTTCCTGGCTATCTGTAGGAAGCTGCAATTGATAAATTGTTTCATCAAAGGAGGTAGACGCGTTGAGATCGGCTCCGAAGTTGACGCCGCTTTTTTCAAGGAAATCTACCAGTTGCTGCTTTTTAAAATGGGTGGTGCCATTAAAAGCCATATGCTCTGTAAAATGTGCAAGACCTACCTGTTTATCTGTCTCGAGTATAGAACCGGCTTTGACTACTAATCGTAGTTCTGCCCGGTTTTTGGGTTCCTGGTTTTTTCGGATATAATAAGTTAATCCATTAGCTAATTTTCCAATTTTTACTTCAGGAGAAACTGCCAGCTTTTTAGGTGCTGCCGTTTGAGCGATGGCATGAATGGATAATATAATGACCAGAAAGCAAACAACAAGCTTTGTCAATAGAAGCTTCATATATGGATACGTTTAATGCACGAAGTAAACTTATTGTTGCAACCTGCTGAAGTAATGCGGCAAATTTTAGTCTTTCTGTAACCCGTATAGTGATGTGCCGACTACCTGGCGGTGTTAAATCAGGGGGTAATTTGATACAACACATGATTGCACAAAATGCTATGTTTATTAATACCAGGATGTTCAAAATTAGCGACGTAGGTCATCCCAATTCTTTTCATCACTTTTTCTGATTTAGTATTTGTAGCGGCAGTAAAAGAAACAATCTTTTTGAAGTGCAAAGTTTCAAAGCCATATTGTAGACAGGCGAGAGCGGCCTCAGTTGCAAAACCTTTTCCCCAAGCGTCTTTTTTATAGCGCCATCCAATTTCTATACAGGGCGTAAAAAAGCTCTAGAAACGGGGTATTGCAAAACCTGTAAATCCTACAAACTCCCTTGTCGATTTATCCTCAACAGCATACAGGCCAAACCCATTTTTATCAAACCCTGTAATAATTCTTTCTACCGTTGCAATCGTTTCCGCGTAATCGGGCACGCAGGGGAAAAACTGCATAACTGATGGATCCATATTCATTGCAGCAAAAGGCACGATGTCTCTTTCAAGCCATCTTCTTAAACCAAGTCGCTCTAAAGTAATGATGTACCCATCCATCTGCTAGCTGTTACTATCGCCGGTTGTTTCGCTTTTTTCATTTTGTTTTTTTGTAAGCTCAGAGAAACTTCTTGCAGCATTTGTAAACTCAGATGGCATTAGAATCACAGTAGTAGTGTTGTTGTCTATTCCAATTTCTGAAAGCATTTGCATGCGACGCAGCTCAAGCGCTATGGGGCTTCCCTCCATTTGTTTGGCTCCCAGCGTCAATTTGATTGAGGCTTCCAGTTCTGCTTCTGCTTTTATTATTCTGGCACGCTTTTCTCTTATGGCTTCCGCTTCCCGCGCCATAGCCCGTTGCATGGCCTCAGGTATTTCGACATCTTTCATTTCCACCATTTCTATTTTAATACCCCATGGTTCGGTAGAACTGTCTACTATTTTTTGCAGCATACCATTGATCTGTTCTCTTTCCTTCAAAACTTCATCCAGCTGGTGTTGGCCTATTATATTGCGCAAAGTGGTGACGGAAAATTGGTAAACTGCTTTATTGAAATCAGCCACCCTTATAACTGCTTTCTCCGGATCTACCACCCGAAACCACAGCACCGCATTTACTTTTATAGTTACGCTGTCTTTGGTAATGGTCTCCTGTTGCTCCAGGTCTACCGTTCTTACACGAATATCTATGGTTCTTTTCTTTTCAATAAAAGGTATGATCCAATACAGTCCAGGTCCTCGTATTCCCTGGAATCTTCCCAGCCTGAATACAATTGCCCGTTCATATTCCTGCGCAATGCAAAGACCCATGGCAAGTAAAACAACAATAATAACCAGGAGAATTAGTAACTCGATGTTCATTTGTGTTAGTTGTAGGATTAACTTATTTAGTCCTTTTTCTACTTTTTTGCCAATACCATGAAAAAGGAAAATACAACTTACAACTTTCTGCCCGTTATTGCAACGTAGCCAGGGATGGTTAAAAAAGCAGCTTTCTTATAAGCCGCAAAACCTGCTTCTTTTTGCCATTGTTTTATTTCCTGTTCGCTCCAGATGCCGGATGTACTGCTAAGGGCAAAAAAGAAATCTCCCAGCGCGCTAAGCATATCTCCATTATATTTGATTGTGTCTGAGCGCAGCACTTCGAGTATGGTAAAAGTTCCTCCAGGCTTAAGAGCCGCAAATACTTTTTTTGCTACTTCCCGGTTCTCATCCGCCGTAAAGTGATGGGCAACACTTGCCATTATTATTACATCAAATTTTTTGAGACCAATATCATCTGTGAGAATATTTCCGGGTCGATGTGTTACTTTATCCCCCATTGTATATTTTGCTAAAATAGGCCCCGCTTTCTCTACTGCGGCAGGCAGATCAATAATAACCGAGGTAAGGCCCGCATGTTTTCTACAAAGTGCTACAGAATAAAGACCATGAGAGCCGCCGATGTCGAGCATGTCTGTTGCCCCGGTAGCAACAGGAATTTTTGTAATAGCTTCTCTTGATGTGGCAGAGGCTGCTGCCTCCATAGCTTTCTGATAATAAAACCATTGCTCTTCATTGAACGTTTCGTGGTATTGCAAGCCGTTGCCATTTTCCAGAAAAGTGCCCACGTAGTCCATCCATTTCAGGCAGACCCTGTTGTCAAACATCATCAACCAATACAACGAGTCGGGAGAGTCTTTTAAAATCCACTTTTTTGAACGCCGTGTTAGGTAAAACTCATCTTTTTTTGTCTTTATTAAACCCATCGAAGCAAGAACGCCAAGCA
>JALYZZ010000605.1 GCA_030948675.1 Bacteroidota bacterium
ACCAACAGCAATACCGCTACTGCCATTTACAAGCAATTGGGGAATGCGTGTAGGCAGCACTGTAGGTTCCTGTAAACTGTCATCAAAGTTGAACTGAAAATCAACAGTATCTTTTTCGATGTCGTCCAGCATACTCTCGGCAATCTTCTGCAGACGCACCTCAGTATAACGCATAGCTGCCGGAGGATCACCATCCTGGTTTCCGAAATTTCCTTGTCCGTCGACCATAATGTACCTCATCGTCCAGTCCTGTGCCATACGTACAAGGGTGTCATATATAGAAGCATCTCCGTGGGGGTGATACTTTCCCATTACTTCCCCAACAATTCGCGCAGATTTTTTATAAGGCCTGTTGCTATAATTCGCCAATTCATTCATTGCATACAGTACGCGGCGGTGAACCGGTTTAAAACCATCACGCGCATCTGGCAATGCACGACCTACAATTACCGACATCGAATAATCAATGTAGGCGGTCTTCATCTGCTCTTCAATATTTACCTGTATTACGCGATCATTATCGCTCGTTTCAAGTGGCTGTAAATTATCTTCCATTTAACTTTTTAAAATCCTTACGGAATGATTTTCTCTATTCTTTTAAATAAAATAAAGTGTCGGCAAATGTAAGTTTTTTAAGCCGAAAAGAAGGCTTAAAACAATTGACTTTTGAAGGGTTTATCCACAGAAAAGCGACGGATATTCGGGTGATTTTTTTAGGGCAAGATGTACGTCTGGCATTCTGTTGTTTTATGGCTCCTGAGGCAGTCAAACATCATTTAAAACATTGCATCTTATCGTGCTAATCTGGTTGTAAGATGCTAACGTTAAACTGCCTTTTTTCTTTCTCCTATCTTTGCCATCTTTAAAATTAATTAATGAAAGTTTTTAAGTTTGGAGGAGCCAGTTTAAACAGCGTGGAGAGAATTAAAAGTGTGGGTGAAATTCTAAAACATTTTTCCGGAGAACCTTTAATGCTGGTGATGTCGGCAATGGGCAAAACAACGAATGCACTCGAAAAAGTAGTTGAAGTATTTTACACTGGAGATAAAGAAAATGCGCTCAACCTTTTTAACGTTATCAAACAAAGTCATTTAACTACGGCAAAATATCTTCTTGTTACCACTTACAATAAAACCTATGATCTTTTAAACTCATTTTTTACAGAGGTCGAGTGGCTTTTACACGACAAACCTGTGCAGTCATACGATTATTATTATGACCAGGTGGTGTGCATCGGAGAGTTATTAAGCAGTTGTATAGTTAGCGCTTATTTAAACGAAAAAGGAACGACTAATGAATGGATTGATGTGCGTGACATCATTCGTACAGATAATTCGTTTAGGGAAGCAAATATTCGGTGGGAGGATACTATTAAAAACATCAGCCGTGCTGACATAGACACAAGCTCCATCTACGTAACGCAAGGTTTTATCGGTTCAACAGATCAGAATGAAAGTACAACGCTTGGGCGTGAAGGGAGCGATTTTACTGCCGCAATTTTTGCCAACCTATTGCAGGCAGAAAGCCTTACTATTTGGAAAGACGTAGAAGGTGTAATGAGTGCAGATCCCAAAATTTTTCCCGCAGCCAGCTTAATTCCCGAATTAAGTTTTAATGAAGTAATCGAAATGGCTTTTTATGGAGCGCAGGTGATCCATCCAAAAACAATAAAACCGCTGCAAAACAAGAAGATTACGCTGCAGGTAAAAAGCTTCCTTGACCCTTCCCTGCAGGGTACAACGGTTAGTGATAAAGCAAGTAAACATCTACCACCTGTCATTGTGCTTAAAAACAAACAAGCATTGGTGCATCTTCAGACACAAGACTTTTCATTTATAGGAGAAACGCCTGTCATTAGGTTGTACGAACTGTTTGCAGAGTTGAATGTAAAGCCGAATTTAATTCAAACAGCCGCAATCAACCTGCAGTTTTGTGTTGACGACAGGGAAGAAAAGATACAGCAACTCGCCGGTTGGGCAAGCGAAACGTTTGACGTGCAGATAGAAAAGAACTTAACACTTCTTACTATCCGTCATTTCAATGAAGTGCTATTGTCGGAAATGTTGCAGGGAAAGGATGTTGTACTAACTCAAAAAACAAAGGAAACGGTGCAGGCCTTGTATCGCTAGTACCGTATTATTTCCAGTGCCATTCACTCTAATCTCCGTTTTCACCCAATATAGGTGTTAGGGCATGCAAACGAGAACCGTTGTTAGTGGCACATAAAATTAGCTCCTCTTAAAAACCTTCCCCCCTGCTTAGTGTGCACTTATTCACATTAACCGTGGCTAACTTTCCTTTACAGTCAAAGCCATTATTTTTGCCGTAATGAGCAAGACTAGTGCTGATACTCCTTTGATGCAGCAACACAAGGCAATCAAGCAAAAATATCCTGATGCTATTTTGTTGTTTCGGGTAGGAGATTTTTATGAGACGTTTGGAGAGGATGCAATTGTTACCAGCCAGGTGCTGGGTATTACACTTACCAAACGAAACAACGGTGCAGCATTTAGCAGCGAATTAGCAGGCTTTCCTCATCACGCATTAGATACTTACCTGCACAAGCTGGTTAAAGCAGGCTACAGGGTAGCCATCTGCGATCAACTAGAAGATCCTAAAACGGTAAAGGGCATCGTAAAACGTGGGGTTACAGAGATGGTAACACCTGGCGTAGCAACGAGCGATAAGCTGCTTGAACACAACAGCAATAACTTTTTAGCAGCGATACATTTTGCCGATGACAAAGCTGGTATTGCTTTGCTTGATATCTCAACCGGAGAACTTTTTGCAAGCGAGGGAAACACTGAATATATTGATAAATTACTGCAAAGCTTTAAACCTGCTGAAGTTATTTTCCAGCGCAATTATCAAAAGCATTTTAAAGAGACCTTCGGCAGTAAATTTTATACTTATACCCTAGACTCCTGGATTTTTGACCAAAGCTACGCAACTGAGAGTCTTCTAAAACACTTTCAAACCCATTCGCTTAAAGGGTATGGGGTAGAGGCAATGCCGCTTGCAATTGTAGCCGCGGGAGCTGTCTTTCACTATTTAAAAGATACTGAGCATCCCAACCTTCAACATATTACTTCGATACAAAGACTAGAGCGGGAAGATTATTTGTGGATGGACAAGTTCACCATCCGTAATTTGGAGTTGTTGGGTAGCGGTGTCGAAAACGCACAGACCTTGCTAAAGGTGCTCGATAATACTGTAAGCCCCATGGGGGCGAGATTGTTAAAGCGATGGATCGTTTTGCCATACAAAGACCTTGGAAAAATTAACGAGCGGTTAGATTTGGTCGAGTTTCTTATAAAGGATGTTGAACTGCGTACAATACTAACCCAACATATTAGGCAGGCTGGAGATATAGAAAGACTGGTTAGTAAAATACCACTAAAAAAAATAAATCCAAGGGAAGTTTTACAAATTGCAAGAGGACTTCAACATGTAGATGTAATTAGAAAGGAATGTCTGCCTGCCGCTAATGGCTATCTAAAAAGACTTGCCGATGCCCTTAATCCCTGCCAGTACATTCTGGAAAAAATATTCAAAGATATTGTTGAAAATCCGCCCGTACAGATTGTTAAAGGAAGCGTAATTAAAGAAGGAGTACATGCTGAATTAGATGAGTTAAGAATGATCGCAAGTTCAGGCAAAGATTACCTGGTGCAGCTACAGCAAAAAGAGTGTGAAGCAACAGGTATATCATCTTTAAAAGTGGGTTTTAATAATGTATTCGGTTACTACCTTGAGGTGACCAATCTGCATAAAAGTAAGGTACCCGAGACATGGATGCGTAAGCAAACGCTGGCCAATTGCGAACGATACATCACACAGGAATTGAAAACCTACGAAGAGAAGATTGTAGGTGCGGAAGATAAAATACTGGCGATAGAACAGGAACTGTACGATAAGTTGCTGCTGGAATTGCAGGATTACATTGCGCCTATGCAGATCAACGGCAACGTACTTGCAATACTCGATTGTCTTGCTTGTTTTGCTCAAAATGCGCTGCAATACAATTACAAAAAACCATTGCTGCACCAGGGGTTAGCATTCGACATAAAAGACAGCCGTCACCCAGTCATCGAAAGAAATTTGCCGGTAGGCGAAACTTATATTTCAAACGATATTTCCCTTGATCCTGCAGACCAGCAGGTAATTATTTTAACGGGCCCAAACATGAGCGGTAAGAGTGCGTTGTTAAGGCAAACAGCCCTTATTACTTTGATGGCTCACATGGGCAGTTTTGTGCCTGCAAGTGCCGCCAGTATTCCGGTTACTGATAAGATTTTTACAAGAGTTGGTGCAAGTGACAACCTGAGCGGCGGTGAGAGTACATTTATGGTTGAAATGAACGAGACTGCAAGTATTATCAACAACCTGACCCCAAGAAGTCTCATTTTACTGGATGAAATAGGACGTGGCACCAGCACTTATGATGGAATTAGTATTGCATGGAGTATTGTTGAATACCTTCACTCTTCTTCTCATGCGCCTAAGACTTTGTTTGCCACGCACTACCACGAGTTGAATGAATTGGAAAATAAACTGACAAGGGTGAAGAATTACCATGTCACCAATAAAGAAGTTGGAAATAAAATCATTTTCTTACGAAAGTTAGCACCTGGGGGAAGCACTCATAGCTTTGGTATTCACGTAGCAAAGATGGCAGGCATGCCACCGAAATTGATAGACAGGGCAAACGAAGTTTTGCAGCAGCTGGAAAGCAAACATGTAGATGAAAGCGGATCTTCTCCAAAATCAGAAGACTTGTCTGCCAATATTAAAAAACTTTCTGCACCTAAACTTCAGCTAAGTATTTTCGACGCACATAGCGAAACGTTTGACGAGATAAGAACTATTCTAAATAATATCGATATCAATCGTCTTACACCGGTTGAGGCGTTAATGAAGCTAAATGAAATAAAACAAAGGGTGAAGTAGGCATTTGCGGTAGCAAGACTATTTGTTTTACTCGAAACCCAAATCTACCACTACAGGGTAATGATCTGATAGCTGTTTACGCACAACATGGTAATTGAGAATTTTAAAAAAGGAATTTACCATAACATAGTCTATTTGAAAATCGGGAAGACCGCCATTGAATGTAACTGTATATCCCCTCCCCTTTTCGCGAAATGCATTCTTTAAGCCTCTCATCATATAGCCAACTGCAAAGGATGATGGTGTATCGTTAAAGTCGCCCGCTACGATATATGGATACGGACAACTTTGGGTGTGTTTTTTTAAAATTTTCACTTGTTCACTACGGTTTTTAAAAGCCACGGAGAATTTGTTTTTTACTTTAAAAAGAAATTCGAATTTGCCTACAA
>JALYZZ010000625.1 GCA_030948675.1 Bacteroidota bacterium
ACCCCTGTTCATCAACGCCTTTTTTCTTTGGATGCATTAAGAGGATTCGACATGCTGTGGATTATGGGGGGTGGCGCAGTTTTTCATTCGCTTGCAAAGGCTACCGCTTCTCCTTTTTGGGGCAAAGTTGCCGATCAGTTTGAGCATCCTGAGTGGAACGGGTTTCATTTATATGACCTGATTTTTCCTTTATTTCTTTTTTTGGCTGGCGTTGCAACGCCATACTCAGTAGGGAGAGAATTGGAAAGAGGAAAATCAAAAAGTCAATTGTTACTAAGAGTTATAAAAAGAGCATGTATACTCGTACTGCTAGGTATAGTTGTAAACGAAGGCTTACAGATAAAGCCATTTCATGATATTCGTTTTGCTTCAGTTTTAGGTCGAATAGGCATTGCTTATATGTTTGCAAACATGATCTATTTGTTTTCAAGCTATCGTGCCCAGATTATATGGTTTTTATTCTTTATTGTTGGTTATTGGTTGCTGCTTAAGTTTAATGCAGCACCAGGTTTTGCAGCAGGAGACTTAAGTATGCAGGGCAATTTTGCTTCTTATATAGACCGCCTTATCTTGCCGGGAAAGCTGTATTTGCGTATTCATGATCCTGAAGGTCTTGCTTCTACTATTCCGGCAATCAGCACAGGTCTGTTAGGTATTCTTGCGGGAACACTATTAAAGAATGAACAGATTAACCACGTTAAAAAAACTCTATACCTTGCCGGCACCGGTGCTATTTTCTTAGTTCTCGCTCAATTGTGGAACCTCGATTTCCCCATCAATAAAAATTTATGGTCAAGCTCCTTTGTGTTACATGTTGGCGGGCTTAGTTTGCTTTTACTCTCCTTGTTTTATTATATCATTGACGTTTTAGGATATAAACAGTGGGCTTTTTTCTTCAAGGTGATTGGGATGAACTCGATCCTCATTTATATCTCGGGAAAATTTATTAATTGGCAATTTACTACCACTGCTTTTTTTAAATGGCTCACGCAATTAACCGGAACACCATACGATCTTGTTGTATTGGCGGTATGTCTTGTTGTAGTTAAATGGCTTTTTCTTTATTTTTTATATAAAAAGAAAATGTTTCTAAGGGTATAAGTTAATGGAGAAAATCAGCCCAATTGTCGCTGCCTGTTAACGCGATTACAAACGGCGTTGAAAACCGGGTAGAAAATAATAATAGAATTTATGCGTTGTAAATTCAGTAACTTTAGAAAGGCAATAAAGAGACATCCTCATATGTATTTGCTCTCTTTTTTTTTGGATAAAATTTTTACTAATAAAACATTGTAGCCATGAAAAAACTCTACACTTTTCTCTTTGCGACCTTTTTTACCGCAATTCAATTGTACGCAAACATCATTACTGTTAAGGGGCATGTTAAGCAAACTAACGGTAACCCCGTTGCAAACACGGAGGTTAAAATAGCCGTATACCTTGCCTCAGCTACTTTAAGCTGCAGTGAACAGTCTGCAATTACTAATAGCGAGGGCTTTTTTTCAAAGGAATTAAGTTGTTCGGGCGATATTGTTAAGTCTAGAGTCACTGCAAAAAACTGCGATGGCACTACGCTTACACTCGAAAAAGAAGTGCCTGTTTCGAAAATTGTTGAGGCAAACTTTAGTGTATGTATACCTGCGCCCCCGGTTTGTTCGGCTAAATTTACTACTGAAGTAATTCCTGCATCCTCAACTGTACCTGTTTTTTCGGCAAAGTTTAATAGCAACATATCAGAGGTAGGCCATGGAGATAACATTGCGCACCGCACATGGGAGTTTCATGATGGTAGCCCATCACTTTTTGACCGCGTTGACCCTGTTCATAGTTTCCCTCACGCGGGCACTTACGAAGTTTGTTTGATTATTAAAACTGCCCTTGGCTGCGAGAGTCGAGTGTGTAAACAAATTACTGTGCAGGCCACAATACCTGTTGCATGTGCCGCTCATTTTACGTTTGAAAAATTAGGCCCGAAAAAATTCCGGTTCAATAGCATTTCAAGTG
>JALYZZ010000634.1 GCA_030948675.1 Bacteroidota bacterium
GGGCAAACCTGTTGAAATTATTGTAGTCAATAATAATTCGACAGATAGAACAGAAGCGCTGGTAAAACAAGCTGGCATAAAGTGTATATTGGAAAAAAAGCAAGGCATCACTGCAGCAAGAAATGCAGGGTTGCAAATAGCAAGTGGCAAATATATATTGAACGCTGACGCAGATACTATTTACCCACACAATTGGATTGATGCCATGGTTACTCCATTACAGAATAACAATAGCATTGCACTCACCTACGGGCCTTTTTCATTTATCCCTACCGCAAACACTACGCGTTTTACTTATTTTCTTTATGAGTTTGCCACCAGCCTCGTTAAGCTTTACTACAAACGTTATAAGGAAGAAGCAGTCAATGTGTATGGATTTAATTCTTGCTTTAGAAGAGAACAAGGCCTGGCAGTAGAAGGGTTTAATCATCCCTTAGGGAGCAATGAGGATGGATGGCTTGCTTTAAAATTAAGAAAAACCGGGTTTGGCAAATTACAAAAAATCAGTGCGAATAACAGCTCTGTTTGGACCACCGACAGACGGATACAACTTGAAGGAGGTTTTTTGCCGGGAGTACGTAAACGAATTGCAAAAACTTTGTTTCCACACCGATTTACTGAAATCAGAAGTGACTTATAATTTCATTTTCGCCTTGCTTTATCCCACACCGCACTCTGTTTTTTTGAAGCAAATCTTACCATACCGGCCAGCACCGCATAGTTCATCATGCAAAAATAAAAAGGGATAAAGACCGCTTTTATCTTAATCTCTTTTCTCTCAAAAGCCCATCCGAGCACCGCTGCACCGTATATAAAAAATTGCGCTAAGAACAGCAGGTTGTATAGATAACCACCCGGGGAAAAAAGAATAGCGAAATTTAGCAGAAACGCTGTGATCATACATAAAGGCGTAATGGTCCATCTTAAAACCCGATGGCTTATATACTGAAACGATAACACGGGAAATTTGAATGGATTTAATAGTGCTCTTAGCCGGAGTATTGATTGAATACCACCGGCTGCTATGCGTACTTTTCTTTTTAACTCTTCGAAGGTGTTTGCAGAAGCAGATTCAAGTGCAAAGGCATCTGGTTCGTACACGATACGGTAATTTTTAGCAGCGATCAATAATGAGATCATGAAATCATCTAATATGGTATCGGCGGCAACAGGTTCGTAAAGTCTTGTACGAATGCTAAAAAGCTCTCCTGCCGCACCGACGACAGAATACAGCTGAGAGTCTAATTTTTTTAAAGCAGATTCGTATTTCCAGTAAAATCCTTCGCCCGCAGTAGCATCTGAAACCTCTGTTATTTCAACCCGTTTTTCGCCCGACACTGCACCAACTTTTTTATCGGCATAGTGGCGCGCAATGTTTACAAGTGCATCCTTATTGAGAAAAGTATTTGCATCAGTAAAAATGGCTACTTCTGTAGTTACTTTCTTCATTGCTCGGTGCACTGCATTTATTTTACCGCTTCTCTGTGACGAGTGCATCAATTGAATCTGGGAGTATTTGGCAACTACTTCGGGCGTTCGGTCAGTAGAGCCGTCGGTAACAAAAAGATAGTTGATTTTATCAGCAGGGTAGGTTAACGAAAGGGTGTTTTGAATCTTTTCTTCTATGATCTTTTCTTCATTGTAGGCGGCGATGATTAGCGTAACCGAAGGAAGATCTTTAAGATTATTATATACCGGCCTTTTACCTTTTATTGCCTGCCTGATTTTTACCAGTAAAAAAAGAACAATGCCGTAACCTGCGTAAGTATAAAAAATGATAAACACACTGACCCAGAAAATAACTATCATAAATGCTGCGTTGACAGAAAAAAAATGTTTGGAAGTCTAACGCTTAACCTGTTTGCATTATTTCAAGAGGGAAAATATAAGCGGTTGCTGGCAACGCTATTTGTAAAATTCCAGATAATGGCTTTAAACAAGATGGAGATAAAACTAAATTGTTTCTTCGTTACATAACTGATAATATTTCTGGCTGAAACAATCGTTAAAAAATAAAGCATGAAGCACCAATAGGTAAAACGTGGAGCATGCTTACGGATGAAGAGAATCCGATTTCTGTTCATATAGTATTCTTTCAGCGCAGACTGGCGGCCAACTGACCTTGATTCTTTATGAAATATGACAGCATTTGTATTCACCCAAATTTCGAAACCCTTTTGTTTTATTCGTTCGCACCAATCCAGTTCCTCATAATAAAGAAAATAGTTGTCCGCCATTAATCCTGCCTGCTCAATTGCTTCGCGCCGCAGCATCATTGCAGCCCCATGGGCATAGGCAGTTTTTCCTGTAGCATAATTATATTGCCCTGTATTTTTTTCGCCAATACCAATGGTTTCATTTCTCCCTGTTAAGTAATTCATCTTTGTAAACCCGGCGTATTGAAAAACATCAGGTTGATCAAAATAGAAAATAGCCGGTGAAACAGCCCCTACAATTGCATTTTTATCCAGGATGTCAGCAAGAAGGCCCACCAGGTTTTCTGTTACTTCGGTGTCGTTGTTTACCAAAAAAAGGTATTCACCTTTTGCAGACTTTATTCCCAGATTATTTCCGCCTGCAAACCCGAGATTTGTTTCTGATCTTATAAATGTAACAGAAGGAAATCTGATGCTCCAGTCTGCAACATCGTCTACTTTACTGCCGTTGTCTACCACTATAACTTCTATACTGATAAACCTGTTTTTATTAAAAATAGATTGAAGCAATTCTTCTGTTACTGTAGCATTATTATAGTTGACAGTTATTATAGAAACAAGTGACATGACCAGGATCTTCGTTTAATTGTTATTACCGCTTCGCTCATCCTATGTAAGCGGATTGCTTTTGTAAGATGAAGCTTGATTAACGTAATGTTTAATGGCAATTATCGAGGGCTTGTTGCAAAACGCTCGCAAAAACTTTATCATTAGGAGCTGCCAACATTGTTTTATGATCGCCCGGTACTTCGTGCACTCTTACACCTTGCAATGCATATTTTTTCCATCCGAGAAGTTTGAAATCATCTACAAAGTAAACCCTCTCCTTTGCCTTAAAAAGATCAATTTTACCATCAAAAGGCATCATCCTGTAGTTGTTGTAGGCGATATCATTTCGTTCGCTAATCCGAATTAATTCGGACAAATAAGTTTCCGCTTCTACTACTTTTAAAAGTCCCAAAGAATAACCGATTGCTTTCATCTTATTCGACAAATAAAGTAACTGGTAATTAATAGTAGCCTTTGGCTGTGTCATCAGCCCTGTGGATATCCAAATGCCTTTTTTTAGCTGTCTTACGAGCTTATTGAA
The DNA here is from genome assembly GCA_030948675.1 of Bacteroidota bacterium. Lineage (GTDB taxonomy): Bacteria > Bacteroidota > Bacteroidia > Chitinophagales > Chitinophagaceae > Segetibacter. Next base: position 3,307 of record JALYZZ010000634.1, read on the forward strand.
TATTTTGTAATGAAAACTTGTGTTCCAAAAATGTTCTTTTGCATTTGTATCAAACATACCGAGCATTTTAACTTCCTTACCCATCAATCTTAGTTGCCGGGCCATTTCTATTGCTACGTAGCCGCCAAACGAGTAACCAGCAATGGCATACGGGCCGGTAGGATTGTGTTTTATAACTTCAGTAATATAAGTGCTGGCTATTTCTTCCATGCTGCTCAACGGCTCTTCTAATCCATTCAGGCCCTTTGCCTGTAACCCATACACCGGCTGGTCCGCGTCCATATGTGATGCAAAGCTGCTAAAATTCATAATATTTGATCCGCTGCCATGAATGACATAAACTGGCATTTTCGTTCCTGTCGATTTAATGGGAACCAGCGATTTCCAGATGCTCTCTTTATTATCGCCCCGCAGTAAGGTTGCAAACTCTTTTATAGTAGGATACTCAAAGAGGCTAGACAGCGGAAGCTTTATACCCGTTTCCTTTTCAAGACGAACCATTACTTCTACGGCAATCATCGAATGTCCGCCCAGCAGAAAGAAGTTGTCGTTAATTCCAATGTTTTTCGTGCCCAGAAAGTGCCTCCATACATTGCTTACTAATTTTTCAGCTTCGGAATATTCAGATTCGTCTTTATCTATCGTTTGTGTATGTACTCTTGGAATGGCCTTGTAGTCAATTTTGCCATTCGGTAAGAGCGGTAACTGTGCAAGGCCAATAAAATGATCGGGGATCATATAAGCAGGAAGTTCTGCTTTTAGTTGATACTTTAATCTGCCAACGATCGGAGAAAAATTATTTTTATCTGCGGGGTTTTCAAAGACCAGGCAAGCAACAAGCGTGGGATGCAATCTATCGTCCTGTTGTGCTATCACCAGAACTTCGGCACAGCTGCAGTGTCTGGTAATAGCACTTTCGATTTCACCCGGTTCTATTCTAAAACCACGCACTTTTATTTGCCGGTCTATTCTGCCCAGGCATTGTATTTCTCCATTAGCAACATATTTTCCCAGGTCACCTGTTTTATACATTTTTCCCCCTGCAAACGAGAAGGGATTATCGATAAATTTTTGGGACGTTAATTCCGGCAGGTTTAGGTATCCACCGCCAACCCCATCCCCTGATATATAAATTTCTCCTGCAGCACCTTCTGCCACCGCTTGTAGTTCCTCATCCAATATATATATCTGTGTATTGTTGATAGGGGTACCAATAGAAATGATTTTATCTCCGGGCAAAATCTGCTTGCCTGTAGAGTAAACAGTTGTTTCAGTTGGCCCGTACATATTGTATAAAGAAGTGCATCTTGCTAATAACTTTTCTGCCAGATCTTTAGACATCGGCTCGCCACCACAAATAACTTTTACAGGCAAAGCTTGTTCCCAACCTGCAGCAAGCATCATTTTATATGTTATTGGTGTTGCCTGGATGATGGTAATCTGCTGTTCTTTTACAATATGTAAAAGCTCGCGGCCATTTCTTGCTGCAGTTGCATCCGCTAACACGATGGTTGCACCTGCTATCAGAGGCAAAAACAACTCAACGTAGGCGATATCAAAAGAAATTGTAGTTACAGCAAGTAGTACATCGCGTTGGGTTATACCCGGCATGTCTAAAAGGCTCGACAGCATGTTCACCAGATTTCGGTGCTTGATGAGCACGCCTTTTGGCTTACCGGTAGATCCTGATGTATAAAGAATATAAGCAAGGGTATCACTGCTAACCTTTGTGCCCACATCATCTTTAGAGAATGACGCTAACACTGGCAGCAGGTCTTCAATAAACAATTCTCCTGCATTATAATTCCCCCTGTATTTTCTATTAGTGATGATACACCTGGCGGAAGTATCATTGAGCATAAAGTGAATACGGTCCGTTGGATATGCAACATCTAAAGGAACAAAAGCAGCGCCGGTCTTCATTATTGCAAGCAATGAGATAAGCATTTCGGGAGATCTGTCTAAAGCCACCCCAACTACATCTCCGGCCTTTATTCCTTTACCAATAAGATAATGTGCAAATTGATTAGAAGTTCTGTTCAGCTCCTTATAGCTTACTTTTCTTTCACCAAAAACAAGCGCTGTCTTATTTGCATGTTTATCGGCGGTTTCGCTTATTAACCGATGTATTGATTTTTCTTTTGGATAAAAAGCTGTCGCCGACTTTCTGCCAATCGTATTCATACTTAAACCGTGCTTATTATTTAGTGAAATGTCTTCAATTGCAATTGATGGATTTTCAATTACAGACTTCAAAATATTTTTAAAACCTTCCATCATATGATTGATCGTTTGAGCTTGAAATAAAGAGGTATTGTATGACCATTCGAAAATGAGTGACTTTTCAGAGCCGGATATGTTTAAGAGAATTTCAAAAGTCTCAAAGGCTTTTGGATTGCTTTTAAATTCATACTCCAGGCCATCAAATTCTACTCCGTCAAGCATGCCTATGTCTACATTAAACACTACGGGCACCAGTGCTATTCTTGATGCGTCTCTGGGTATATTTAATTTCTTAAGAAGACTGCCAAATGTTACTTGCTGATTGTCAAAAGCATTTAAAAGATCTGTTTTTCGCTGCTTTAACTGATCTATAAAAGTGGCTTTGCCGTTAACAGTACTTTTTAATGGAAGCAGGTTTACGCAATGACCTACCAGGTGATAATTGTCGGAGGCAGCTTGGCCCGCGACAGGCAAACCAATTACAAGTGTGTGCTGCCCGGTAAGTCGATGGAGAAATACCTCGAAAGCAGTAATCAGCGTGGTTACGAAGCTGCACCCGCTTTGATTACTGAGCCGCTTTAGACTATCGGCAAAAGTGTTTTCAATTGTATGATCCACCCGTCCGCTGGAATAAGTGCGTACATGAGGCCGTTCAAAATCCGTTGAAAGATCTAAAATGGGTACTTCGTCTTTGTATTGATTTATCCAATACGCCTCTACAGACTTATACTCCTGGCTGCTTTGAAATTCATTTTGATGGGCCGCGTACCTGCTAAAAGATATGGCTTTAGGTAAATCAGGAAACTCATTCTTTACATAGGCAGAATAGAGCCGGCTGAACTCGCGCAGAATGATGTTTAAAGACCATCCATCACAAATGATATGATGGGCTGTAAGCGTAAGATGATAGTCGATAGCCGATAACTTCAACAGCTTACTCTTAAACAATGGACCTGAAATAAGGTTGAAAGATTGCAGCACTTCGTGCCTCGTCTCTCTGGCAATTATTTCTTGCTGTTGCTCAATCGGTTCGTGTGAAATATCGCGGTACGTTAAGGGATGATCGCGATTTTTAAAAATACAGATTTGTGTTCCATCCGGGCTAAACGCTGCGCGCAACATCTCGTGTCGCTCGGTAACAGTGCTCAATGCTCGTGCAACGTATTCTCTATGTAAAACACCCTTAAACTTCAGCGAAACCGATTCATTAAAAGCTTTGTTTGCTGCTTCTCCACCCAATATACACGAAACCCAAATTTCTTTTTGAGACTCAGTTGCAGGTGCCACCGCCACCAATTCGGGGCCTGCAAATGGATCGTAATCCACCATTACGCATTCTAATGAAGTAAAACCTTCCACCATGTTGTATTAATGTGTCATAATTTGAAGATACTTACCCGGTTGTTCAGGGTGCGACATAAACCAGGCTGGATTACCGTTTTTGTCTCTCCCTAATCGTGCTGCGGGAGAGGGCATTTTATCAGCAGTAATAAAATCTCTTTTTCTATTTACACTGCTCTTATCAATTGCTTTTTTATAAAAGCCGGCAACAATTACTTCGTCGACGCTTTCGATAAATACTGAAATAATTTTTTTCACATCTTCATTGGTATGAGCTTCGGTCATGAAACAGGGAAAGCCGTCCCATATATGTATGCCTTTTTCCCTCATTAGGGTAAACATTAATTCATAGTAAGGAATCTCTTCTTTGAACTTAGTTTTCCATAACGAGCCAAACTGTGCGATGTAGAAAGGCAGTTCTCTTTGTTCAAGCTCGGCATTAAGCGTTGTAGCCAAATAGGCTGCTTTATTATTTATGCTGGTTTGAAGATCTGGTCCTTTATCCCGCATGTATTGCAGAGAAGCTTTTGCAGTGGCCAATGCTAAAGGATGCCGAACAAATGTTCCGGCAAAATAAGTAACACCCACCTCGGGTATTGAAAGATCGCCATATTGCCACTGTCCGCCATCCAATGCGTCCATAAATTGTTTTTTACCGGCGATCACTCCAATCGGCAGTCCGCCGCCAATTACTTTGCCGTAAGTAGCTACATCCGCCCTCACACCAAACATTGCCTGTGCGCCGCCGGGGTGCATTCTAAAACCGGTAATGACTTCGTCGAAAATTAAAACAGTGTTAGATTGAATAGTTATTTCTCTTACTTGTTTAAGAAATTCTACCGGCCTAAACTCAGGCCTGCGGCTTTGTACCGGCTCCACTAATACTGCTGCCAATTCATTTGCTCTTTCCCTTATTATTTGTAAAGCCTCATCGGTGCCATAGTCTAGTATAAGCATGTTTTGCACTGCTTCGGCCATGATGCCGGGTGCTGCCGGAAACGATTTCAGCTTCCTTGTTCCCCGTATAATTACTTCATCATTTATGCCGTGATAGGAACCGCTGAAAGCAACAATAAGGGATCGGCCTGTTACTGTTCGCGCAATTCGTAAAGCGCCCAATACAGCCTCGGAACCGGTATTGCAAAAAGCCGCTCTATCGAAATTTGTAAACGCGCAAATCAATTTACTTACCTCACCTGCAAGCTCATGTTGAGGACCTAACTCAAATCCCTTTTCTACCTGATCGTAGATGGCTTTTTTAAGGAAGTCGGGCTGGTAGCCAAATAAGTTCGACCCAAACCCGTTCAGTACATCAATGTATTCGTTGCCATCTACATCCCAAACCCTGCTGCCTTTTGATTTATTGGCGACAATGGGATAAATTAATTCTTTTGTCAGCGGAGAGAATCCTGACACTACACGCGGATCGGCCATGTGTGGCCTGTTGCTTTCAGTATAGTTTTTACTGCCTTGTGTCTTTTTATTGTACCTGCAGATAAGTTGCTCTAAAAAAGTTTTTTGATTATTATTAAAGTCAGTACCTGTCCGGTCAATTTTAGGTGTGGCCCCGAACGGTTTTTTTAGTTGCAATAGCTCATCCGCCGTTAGCGCAGCCTCTTTCAAAATGTCTCCGTCCAATGATTGCGCCGGTTTGTTTTTTAATACCGATTGAGTGCCTTCGAGACCCTCCACCCGTTTGGTCAATACTTGTAACTGCCTGGTCAATTGATCGATTGGTGAATAAGGGGCTGTTTCAGTGGCAATGCCATTGCTATGAGCATTAGCCATAGAAACTTCGGCGATCGCTGCAGAGTCATACTGGCGTAAATTTATTTCGAGATAGGCTGCTAAAGAATCGACGGTATTGCAATCTTCCATCAACAGCCTGAAAGAGATGGGAAGGTTAAATTCTTTTCGAAGGGTTAATGCGAGCTGAGTTAGCAGCAACGAATCCAGCCCTGCTTCTAAAAAACTCAAGTTTGCAGTATTGTCTTTTATTTCAATTCCTGAAGCATCTTCAATTATCTGTGTAATCTTTTTAGTTAAAGTTGCTTTCCTGCCACCTGGTTGAGACAGCAGTGTTGATGTAAGTTCTTTGGGGTAAGGTTTAGTCAAAGGTTCTTCTTTGATTGTTTTAACCGCTTTTGGAGGATTGATCCAACAGTACTTTTTATCGAAAGAGTAGGAGGGAAGGAGCAGCTTTTTTCTTCGCTCATTAGCATAAAAAGATGGCCACGAAGGCTGTACCCCCCGGCCCCATAAACGTGCTAATGCGGTTAAGACAGAATGATACTCGTTGGTACTTTTACTATCAAGGCTTGATATTACGACTATCGCTTTACCAGCCTGCTTACGCGCTAACGATGCAGTTACGTTTCCCGGTCCGACTTCTAAAAAAAGAGGACTTTCTTCTTTCAATATACTTTTCAATGCCTCACCAAAACGTACGGTTTTTCTTACGTGGTTTGCCCAATATTGTGGGTCAGTAGCCTCCGCATCTGTCAACCAGGTTCCTGTAACCGTAGACATGATCCGTATTTTTGGTGGATGCAAAGCAAGCTGCTCGACCACCGCTTGCAACCCGGGAATAATAGGATCCATCATTGCGGAATGAAACGCATGGCTCGTTGCAAGAAGCTTATTAGGAATTTCTTTTTCATTTAAGATTTTGGAAAAAGAAACGATATCATGTTCGTGGCCCGCAAGTACAAATAAGTCGTCACTATTAATGGCCGCTATGGAAAGGCTCGCCGGCAATACATCCAGCAAGGAGTCAAGGGAGATTCGTACCGAAAGCATTTTTCCGCGTGGTAACTCACTTGCCATTTTGCTTCGCGATGCTATTAATTGTAAAGCATCCGCTAAGCTAAAAACACCAGCCAGTTGTGCAACCACAATTTCACCGATACTATGGCCGCAAAGTATAGTAGGATGGATGCCCCAACTCATCCATAACTTCGCTAGAGCATATTCGGTAATGAATAATGCGGGCTGCGTGTAAAAAGTGTTATGGATAATCGATTCGTCTTCTGACCCTAAGTATTCCTGAAAAATAGCTTGTCGAATATCAGTATTTATAAGTGGCTTAAGTAGGCTTGCACATTCGTCAATTGCTTGGCGGTATACCATTTCGTTTTGGTATAACTCGCGACCCATATTTACATACTGCGATCCCTGTCCGGGAAACATAAAAACAACCTCTCCGGGGGTACGGTTAATGGTATTTATTTCAGCCAGCTGTATGCATTGCTGTAACTTTTCTACTGACTTTTCACCTGTTGGCACAACGGCAAAATATCGATGGTTAAAGTCAGCACGTGTGGTGTGCAGCGTATAAGCAACGTCAGCAAGGGACTGCGTTTGATTTTGCTGCAGGTACTGCGCTAGCAAGGCTCCATAACTCTTTGCGCTGACCATTGATTTGGCGGACCATGCAAGCAATTGCACCGGTCTCGATTCGCCAGGGGTCACTTCTTTATTTTCGTATTCCTCTACAACAATATGCACATTTGTACCGCCTACACCAAACGAACTTACACCTGCTCTTCTTTTCGTTCTTGTGTTCCAATCGCGTAATTCGGCATTGACATAAAAAGGAGTGTTTGCAAAATCTATTGCAGAATTTGCCTCGCTAAAAAATAGGGTAGCAGGTATCTGTTTGTGAAATAGCGATAAAGTTGTTTTGATAAAACCAGCGATGCCGGATGCAGCCGTTAAGTGACCGATATTGCTTTTGACGGAGCCCAGCGCACAATATTGGTTTACCTCCTGCTGTCCAAAAGCCAGGCGCAAACCTTCTATTTCTATAGGGTCGCCGATAGGTGTTGCAGTACCATGTGCCTCGATAAAGGAAATATCCGAAGGTTGTAAACCTGCATCGTTTATTGCCAATGTTATCGCTCCGGCCTGGCCGGCTGCATTGGGAGCGGTAAAACTGCCTTTGCCAGCTCCATCGTTGTTTACGCCTACACCTTTAATAACACTGTAAATAGTGTCTCCGTCTAGCTCCGCTTCTTTTAGACTTTTTAACAGCACTACTCCCGCACCATCGCTGAAGAC
>JALYZZ010000643.1 GCA_030948675.1 Bacteroidota bacterium
GAACAGATAATTTGAACTGTATGCAACGAAAAGACCGATAGTGACAATTAACTGAAAAAAAGCAACGAGACGGCCGCGGATATCAGCGGGAGAGATTTCAGCAATATACATCGGCCCTACCACAGACGAAGCGCCAATTGCCAAACCACCAATAAAGCGAAAGATTACCAGGATAATCCACGATGGAGCGACAGCACATAAGAGAGAGCTAATTGTAAAAATGAAGGCAATCGCTACTATTACTTTTTTTCGTCCAAAACGCTCTGCAGGAAACCCTGCGGAGAAAGCCCCAACCACTGCTCCGATAATCGCTATTGCTACTGTAAAGCCATGCCAAAAATCGGTTAACTTATACAAGGCCTGAATGGGTTGCTCAGCCCCTGAGATGACGGCAGTATCTAAACCAAAGAGCAGTCCTCCTAACGCAACGATGGCTGCGTACCATACCACTCTCAGGTTTTTTTTCATAGCGAGGTAATTGATAAATGAGCAATCAATTTAAAAGATAAAGCTTTTGGTTAGATAAGACTCCACGATAAGATGAAAGAGCGGAGAAGTTTCATTAATAAAAGAAAATTTTTTGATGGCATATTCAATGCCGCTGTCGCCAATAGTGTGCTGCACCTCCATTGTGCCCTCATCTGTAGATCCAGTATAGTGATAGGCTGCCGCAATCGCTTTTGCATAAGCATACGGCATTTTGCCATGCTTCAGACACAATTCTGCAGGGCCAACCAGCCTTTCTTCTTTGCTAACTTTTCTTCTGCTGTCATTCGCGTTTCTTTCTATTAGATCGTTGATGGTAGGATCAGTATATTTTTTCATTGCAAGTGCCATGAATGCGCGTTGATCGTTTTCGTCGAGCCCAAACTCGTTGATTAAACCAAAAGCAGACTCCTCCTGAATTTCTTTGAAAAAGGCCGGAAATGCCAATGCGGACTCGTGCAATATCGTATACCCATTTGCCCACCCAACATAGGCGATAGGGCCGTTGGTGCCGTTGAAAGTATATAGTTTACGGACGAGTTCATTTGAAAAATTAGATGTAGGAACAAAGCCTTTTACATCAGGCACAGAACCAATAAACGCATCTTTATCCAGCGGTAAAGTCCACCAGTCTTGCATTCTTACAGCCAATGGTTCCTTGCTGATTATTTCCGGTTGTGCTAACATTCCTGTTCTTAGCACCTGGGTTTCTACCAGTCCGAGATTGTTATTGACAAAATTGTTGAACTCATCCCCAGCTCCCTCCTGCAATACAGTTTTAATCTTTTTAGCGGGGTTATTTGCATTTTCACAAATGATCCAGTTTAATGTTTTTTTCCTGTCATCTGCTATTAATAACTCCCTGATAAACCTGGCCACTTTTTCAATGTTTAACGCTCCCACACTTGTTACCATTATTTCTACATCGGCCAGCACACGGGCGATCTTTTCCTTTTCTTCTAAAGTAAAAGCACCTTCAACTTCAATGTAAGCTGTGTCATCGTGTCCTTCTTTTGCAATGTCAATACGGTATTTCTTTTCTCTATTTAGCAGCGAGACCACCTCGTTTGACGCATCAACAAAGTACAACTTATAACCACTGTTATAGAATAATTGGGCAATGAACCCCCGCCCTATTTTACCTGCGCCAAAAATTAAAACTGTTTTCTCCATTGTATTAACCTAATAGTTTTTGGTAATGAATAAACTCCTGGTATTTTCTCCCATAAAGATCTACCCAATCGGGCTCCGGCTCTACCATTGAAAAGTTTATTGAGGGCAGTGAGTCGGGTGATCCAAGCGCTTCCATCATATAATTGATAAGACCAGCCATTGCCAATTCCTTTTCATCCGCAACGCCAAGCGGTTTATTTAGTACCGAAGCCCTGATAGTGTTCCATAAGCCATTTTTTGATGAGCCGCCAGCAATCTTTATTGAAAGAAGATCGTTCATTCCGATCTCTTCAAAACAATGCCTTCGGGCAAATGAAATGGCTTCTAGAATGGCCCGAAACAGGTGGGCGTCGGTATGAGTAGAATTGAGTTTGAGAATTGAAGCAGTCAACTTACTGTTCCAAAGCGGAGCCCGTTCTCCCTGCAGGTATGGCAAAATAAGTGGCGTGTCTTGAGGCGAAACAGATGTGGCTTTAGCAGTTAGATCATCCAGGATTTCCTTTGTCATCTCCTGATGCAGCACCTTTGTCAACAACCAACTTAAAACATTTCCGCCTGTGTTTGTACTTCCATAGTTTATAAATCCGTTGTCAAAGGAAATAGACAAAAAATTATTTAAAATACGAGGCGGAGCAGCATAAAACGCGCCTGCTTGTTCTGAAGTATTAGCCAACAAAAACCCTTCCTTGTCATTCAGCCTTAAACCGTATAACGACGTATACAAATCGGCCATTGCCGGAAAGACAAAACTATCCGCAGGAAAGCCAAACAAGCTTTTAACCGCATCAAGAACAGGTACCGGTTCATATTCAATGGCCGGTAGAGCAGAACAATCTATTTGCAGGTGATGTAATAACTCAGAAGCATATACTCTCTTTTTTAAATTAACCATGCTAATCTGAGAACTGAAATGCGTGTAGTAGTGCCCGCTGACCTCATAAAATATTGCATCGCCCACTTGCAGAAAAACCGAAGCAGCTAAGAACCCTTGTTTCTTTTGGTGCAATAATTTGGTAAACAGCCAGTTTGTGCCCGACGGCAAAAATGTGCCAATGATTTCTTTGCTCCGTCCGTTACCCATGACCGCATTGTACTCATCAAGGCTGTCGTAGCTGGTAGTATCAAGCCAGATAGGAAATGTTTTGTTTGGTGTGGCGCCCTTTGCTTTATTCCACTCAATCAGGCTGGATACATGTCCGCAGATACCAAGATATGAAACGTCTATACTATTTGTTTTATAGAAAGAGCCCAGCTCTTTAAACAATTGAAAACATTTCTCCCGGATGCCCTTGTAATCTGATTGCACCTCCCCGCCAGATCCATAAATCAGACTGTTTGGTAAATTATTAATTAGAGTAATTTGACGCGATAATAACGGACAATACGCCGCTAGCTTTATTTGAGATGTACCAATGTCAAGCGTAGCAAAGGCTACCCTTTTTTCAGCTTTAATCATGCAGTCCGCTTTTGACAATCTCCGCTTTTATCAGCCTAAAAAGTTCTTCTTCCGGTGATAATCCACAAATTTCTTTTAAAACAACATCAGGCCCTTTCTGTCGAATGAGATCAGCAAGTTTATACTTTTTATCTCTGTCAAAATAATTAAAAGATGCAACGATGCCGGCAAGCAATCCTTCGGGATCAATATGATGTTTCATTGCAAGCAATGCAGGTCCTATTAACCTGTCGTCCCGACCTAATTTTCGTGCCGGATCGGCGGCATTTCGTTCGACCGGATCCGGAATATTTCTATCCGCGAATTTTGCCAATGCTGCTTCCATCCACTCCTGTTGTTCGATCGGATTAAATCCAAATTCAGCTACCTGGGCTGAGCACGTTTCAATAGCTGCTTTCCTGGCAATTGCCACAATCGACGGATCGTTTGCTGCTTCATCTAATTGCAGATATCCTTTTTCTGCCCCTAAATAAGCAATGACAGCGTTGATGCAGTTATAAGTATAAATTTTCCGTCTAAGCTGGTGTCTGAAATTCGTTAGCGGCTTTAAACCATTCATGTGGAGATTTTCCTTAACGGCTTCTCCATCGCATGGCATTTCGAAGAAGTTTTGTGCCCGTACCGTTAAAGCCGATTGTGCTGCACCTGCATCAAGACACGTTCTAAATATGATTGCCTCTGAAAATCCAACCCATTGTAGCAACCATTTTTCTTCTTCTTTACTCATGTGCTTAACCACCATATTTTGTAAAAAGCCGGCCGCATTAGTTAAGTTTTCACACGTGATAATAGTAAGATATTGACGGGCATTTTCGATATATCTTTTACGAAGAGCCGCAGCCAGGTTTGTAGCAATTGCTTCAAGGTTGTTTCCGAAAACAGAGGTAAATATTAAATGCGTACTAACAAAAGCAGGAAGCCATGCTTGGTCATCAATAGTATAAGCACCACTAAGATTTATTGTACAGTTTCTTTCTTCGTTTCCTAATACCTCGATATTGTATCTGCCTGCTTTTTTAAGATCTTCAATTAATTGTTTGTTTTTATCAACCAGAATTACTTCATACCCGCTGATAAAAGCAAGGTGAGCAGCAAAGCCGCGTCCTGTTTTACCTGCTCCAAAGATTAATGCTGTATTATTCAAATCAGTTTTGGATTTAGTATCTGTTCAGGGGAGGAAAAACGGGCCTGTAAGAACCAGGAACTTTTAGTTTTTTTAAAAATAAAAAAAAAGCGCGAAGAAAGAATTTATTCATTTATCAGTACCGCTTTCACCGCTTCACGGTTCGAAATTTTTTCATAGGCAACTTTCCAATCATCTAATGCATACTGGTGAGTAACTACCTTTTTAACTTTGTCTTCATTCCTTTGCAATATGCCTATTACTTTTATCCATGCATCGTGAGAGGAAGTAGCGGAGAATATCATTTCTATAACACTGAGTACAGCCTGATTAAAAGCAAAACGAATTAATGCATTGTGAGAGATGCCTAAAGCAATAAATTTGCCGCCCTTGCGTAAAAGGCCGACACCTTCATTAATAGCGTTTGGATCACCTGAACAATCTATTACACAGTCGGCACCCCATCCATCATTGAGCTCTTTAACTCGTGCAGGTATATCTTCCTCTGTAGATAACACCCATGTTGCCCCGAGTTCTTTCGAAAGTTGATAGCGAACTTTATTGCGGCGGTTACTGGCAACACACACTATATTTTTAGCCCCTGCATCTACCAGGGTGATTAAAGTAAATAAGCCAATAGGCCCCATACCATAAATAACTGTAAAGTCTTCTTTATTATACCTGCCTCGCTCCAGCACACCGTAGACGCATATGGCAAAAGGTTCCGCAACCGCAGCAACCTCCTTTGACATTGTTGAAGGAATTTTGTGAACACAGTATGCGGGCTGAATGGTGTATTCGGTATATACACCTTGAGAAAACCAACCGGGAGACCGTTTATGCGGACATAGTTCATACTTGCCTGAAAGACACAGCTTGCATCTAAAACAGGCATCCTTCGCATTCTCGCACACTACCTTATCACCGGGTACAACATTTCTTACAGCACTTCCGACTTCAACGACAGTGCCGGTGTATTCGTGTCCGACGGTGTTTCCATCGGGCATCGTCATCGTGCCGTGCAGTACATGAATGTCTGATGTACATATACCAATTGCATCTATCCGGATCTTAACATCTGTATCTTTTTCAATTTGAGGTACCGGCTCATCAACCATTTTAAAATAAATGCCGTTATCAGAGAACTTTTTTACTGCTTTCATGTGCAATCGACTTAATTGAACCAAATATAAAAAAATATAGCAGCGGCATCGATTATTATTAGAATGAAAGCAGCAAAAAAATTGGTCGAAAATCAGGTAGTGAATACTTTGCAGCAGAGGCAGATATTTGTTTTAATTGACCTCGCCAAAATATTTAACCAATAAAAAAAGGGAGCGGCATATAAATATGCGACTCCCTTTTTCACTTTTTCAAAGTCTTTAGTTGAACTGATTTGCCATGAACTCAATAAAGTGTTCATCGCTCATTTGATTAGAGGTGCTTTCTTTTGCAACAGTATTTTTAAATTGAGGCGTCTCGGCCAGGTATTTAATAAACTGTTCCTGCATGGTACCTGTGCCTGTTACATGCACTTCATCTACATTTTGCATATGAGAAGCTATTTCTTTAAAAAGTTTTTGTTGGCCGCCCTTCTCGGCGTTGTTTGCCGAATTCTCATTTGAATTGCCTTCTGTGCCACTTGCTTTAGCATGCGCCAATATAACAAAATCACCTGTATCTACATTTTCTCTACCTGCTATAATTGCATGATGCGAATCTAACCATACACCAAATTGTTTTTTGTTTTTAGACATTTTATTAATTTAATTAGAAGGTTCAAAAAGCGTACCCTAAAACCGTTAATAATCGTTCTTTTACAAAAGCACTACTTCTTTTGCTCTTTTATTGTTAAAGAAGTTTTTAGGGGGATTATAAAACGCAGGCATTTTGCTCTCAAAAGATCTAAACAGAATTCTTGCCGGTAAAACGGGATGGATATGTTGCAGGCGTTGATCATCTTGTATTGCAGGTCTAATTATCTTGTAATTGTAAACTATGCTCGCTTACCCGGATAAAGTCGGCTTTTCCCGCTGCGCATAAGCTGCATTGGTAAAACTCAGGTAAATCATTAAAAGACGTACCGGGAGCAATGTTATTTTCAATATCACCTGGCACTTCTTCATATACTGAAAAGCAGTGTTTGCATTGGTAAACTTCTTTTACAACCTGTTGCTCCTTTTGCATGTTGGCGCAGTTGTCAAAAGGTTCAAGGAATAAACTTTTCACATCGCTTTCGCGTTCGTAAAAATATTTACATAACGAGACCAGGTATGTACCTACATGTTCCTTCTCCACATCCTTTCTAAATTGGATGAGACTCGCTGTGTTTGGATTAAAATCAGCAGTATATAAAATTTCGAAGCGCTCTAATGCTTTTAACCTGTCAGGGTTTTTTACCTGTTGCTTTCTTACCATTATAGAACCAAACAAGCGCGAAAAAGGTTTTATCTTAACGGCAAAGCTAAGTCCATATGTACGCACGTCTTCTTTGTCAAAAAAGCGAATGAGGTGGCGCTTTAGCTGCAACCCGTCTTCACAATCGTCCTCTACCTGCCAATTTAATTCGTTTGCTGCATGACGAACATTTATCCTGTATTTACCAAGTGTGTAATCCCACAAACTTCTATCCGTGTTTTCGATATTTTTTATAATAATACTTTTCCAGGGGGTGGTATACATCTGGCCGATTTTTGTCTTCGTGCATATCATGCAAAGGTCTGCAAGAAACTGAATTGGGAACGTTTCGTCGCGCCTGTAGATACCGAGCCAGTAATTGTTATTGTGCCAGTTGAAACCCTCATAATAAGGCAGTGAAAACTTTGGGAGCTGCAGTTCTTTTTCTATTGGTTTTGAAATAAACTGCGCTAATGATGTTATCTTTTTGTGCAGCTCATTTTCATTACAAATTGTATGGTTCATTATTACCTTTTCCACTGCCTTTGATACAACGGCAATGTCATTAGTATAGATCAGTTCAGGAAAACAATAAGCCTGTTCAGTTTTAGGGAAACGAACATACAGATACCAGAAATGAATTGAACCGGAAGATATCCAGTTGGCATGACCGGTAAAAAATGGAACAAAACTTTGATTACGATCAGTTATGTTGATTTTGATGGCAGGAACGTAATCAAAAAAATTAAAAATATCTTTATACACTCCTTCACGAACCCACGTATCTGTTGTAAAAATATCAACAGCAGTGTAAGCACTCAAAATGTTAGGAGCGCCTTCTTTTTTAAGGGAACAAATGATATTTTTTGCTTTACAATCTTCCATAAAATTTGCAACTTGTTTTGCAGGAACATCTATTATCATTTGTTGTCTCAATCCAAAGCGAACATCTTTTACTTTAGCTGCTACAGCAGTTTCAAGTACATCTTTTAAATAACCCGGTGATACAATTCCTCCGGTAAAATTTATGTAGATGGTTTCAAATAGTGCAGTTCCCATGCTTTTTTAAATTATAAAATGAGTTATTTAATTATGGGCGCATTGTTTCAAGAGGTATCACAGACAAGTCTTGTTTTGCAGCATCATATTGTAGCGGCAGCAGTTCTGTTTCTGACCCGGTCTTTTTTACCCTTTCTAATATTGCCTGTACCTCTGGCCGGCAACTTCCGCAACCCATCCCCGCGCCGGAGGTGGTGCAAAGCGCCTTTAACTCACTGCAGCCTTCTTTTATTTTTTTCACGACATTTCCTTCGCCAACACCTCCACACGAGCAAACTAACTTTCCTATTACCGGTTCATTTTTTTTACCTGAGCGCAACAGCTCAAGCCTTTTTTCAGAAAGCTCAATCTTGTTTTGGATCAGGTCTTTGTACTCTAAAAACTCACTTTTATCTCCAATCAATATTGCCCCAACTAACCGGTCGTTGTGAATGACGCATTTTTTATAATGGCGCTTTGCTTTATCGGTAAAAACAACTTCTTCATATGCCGGGTTTCCCGCCGGTGCTTCTACCACACCGAGCGAACATAGCTCTGTACCCTGCATCTTCAACAGGTTCATTAATAATGAACCACGATAATAAGTTGCAATGTTTCCGCTTACATGTTTTGCCACAATCTCAGCCTGCTGTTCTGCCGCGGCAGTAATTCCATATACAAAACCCTTAAACTCTGCTATTTCACCTATTGCGTAAATGTTTGGGTCGTTGGTCAATAAATATTCATCTACAACAACCCCACGTTTACAATCAATTCCCGATGCCTTTGCCAGTTCAATATTTGGCGTTGTTCCAATTGCAATTACGATTGCCTGACACTTTATTTCACGGCCGCTTTTTAGCACGACACCTGTTACATTTTGTTTTCCAATAAACCGTTCTATTTCATCATTGTAAAAAATGTCAATGCCCCTGTCGATCAGTTCTTCGTGCAATAACTGGCTACCTAACGCGTCTAACTGCCGATCCATTAATCTCGAGATTCGCCGGATAATGGCTACCGCTACGTTTACTTCACGCAGTGAGGCCGCCAGCTCTATTCCCAATAAACCCCCGCCGACTATCACTACTGTACCTTTTGCCGGGTCAATGTGATTTTTAAAACTGTCTGCATCAACCCGGCTGCGCATGGTAAAAACTCCCTCCATTCTTGGAACATCTCCTAGCATGGTAGCACGGCTGCCGGTAGCCATTAGCAAAACATCGTACCGATGTTGTGTACCATTGCTGTCAGTGACCATTTGGTTGGCTCTGTCAATTGTTATAATGCTAACTCCGCGATGCAGTTTTATATTGAAATAATACTCTTCCTCATCTTTCATTTTTACCAGTTGTTGCCATTGCTGAACGCCGCTTATGTAATCGGGCAACATTACCCTGTTATAGAACGGAAAGTTCTCTTTGCTAAAAATTTCTATTTCATCTTCGGTATTTATTGCCCGGTAGCTTTTCACAAATCCGTAAGCACCGGCTCCTGCACCAACCACAATAATTTTTTGTTTTACCTTTTTGTACTGTTGAACCTGTACGGCAGAAAATTTAAAATCAGGCTCTTTTGAAATTGGGTCAACAAGGTTTTTGGTGAGGTTGTTTGCCC
>JALYZZ010000646.1 GCA_030948675.1 Bacteroidota bacterium
ACAGAAGGAAACCAAAAAAAAGACCTGCAAGACCACCAAAAAAACCAATACTCAGGGCAATGGTAATAAAAATAAGGTTCACATCTCTGCCTGAAAAACCGGTAGCTTTTAAAATGGCAATGGTGTCCATTTTTTCATAGATCATCATGTTTAAAATATTATAAATGCCAAAGCCGGCGACAATTAAGAGCGTGATGCCGACTGCATATGAAATAGTTGTTCTGATAGAGCTGCCTGTTTCAAATTGTGAATTGGCTGTTTGAATATCTTCTGCGTCTGCATCAAATAAAGCCCGGTATTCCCTGGCGACAGCAGGAGCTTGTTTCAGGTCTTTTAGATTAACCTGTATATCGGTGATATAGTTGTTGGTTTTGCCCAGCAGTTTTTGGGCGGTTGTAATTGACGTATAACTTTGCACTTTGTCTATATCAAGTATGCCTGATTGAAAGAACCCCACTACCTTCAATGACATGGGGTCGCCTTTGGATGATGTCACATGCACTACATCGCCTACCCCCGCAAGTAATTTTTCTCCCAACTGCTTTCCTAATATGATGCTGTTACTTACATTTTTAAGGTCGGATGCTTTGCCTGCAACAATATAATCTTCAAAATGATATAATTTACTTTCAGCAGTTACATCTATACCGTCTATTGCTCCTGCAAAATCTATAGATCCATCATTGTAAAACACGTGTGTTTTTACTTTAGGCGCTAGCCCAAGCACCCGGCTATCGGCCCTGATGGCCTGCATGATGGTTGCACTATTATAGATCTCTGCCCTGCTGGCGGCAGACTTAACCGATGCAATAAAATTGTGACCGCTTTTATAGCCGGCAGCAGTATTTACAGGCTGATGTTGATTAGGCCTTACTTCATTAAACAGTCGTATGTGTGGAGTACGGTTTAAAATAAGACTATCGAGTAATTTGTTTAGCCCAGTCATAAAACCAAGCAGGGTAATAAACATAGTGATACTAAAGGTAACGCCAACGGCAGCTACAAGTGTTTGCCTCCATCTTGCTATTAATAAAGCTTTTGCTATAGACGCTATTAACTTATAACTCATGGCTTAAGTATAAAATCTTGTGCGGTCAATCCGCTAACTATTTCCACTTTCTGGTAATCTTTTAAACCGGTGACTACCTTTCTTTTTTGCTTATCCTGTGTGACGACGTAGTAATCATCGGTCAGATAACTTCGGGGAATAGTTAAAGCCTTTTCTTTGGTTTGGATGATGATATTGGCCTCAGTTGTTAGATTAGGATAAAGTACCGGCGGCTTCGTTACAAACGAAGCTTCAATAGTAAACGACCTTGAACGTTCATTCATTATTGGATAGATTTTTTGTATTGAGGCTTCAAAAACCTGTCCTTTATAACTGTCCATCGTTACCATGATTTCTTGACCGATTCTAATTTTAGCAATATCAAATTCATCTACCTGCAGTTCAAGTATAAAGTTGGCAGCATCGCCAATAATTGCTACCGGTGCCTGCGGAGAAACAATCTCACCTTGCTCTTTCAAAATACGGTACACCCGTCCGTTAACAGTGCTCCTAATTGTATAATCTCTTGCCAGTGCACTACTGATCTCAAAATTTTTGTGCGATTGTGAGGCAGAAAAGCTCAACTGCCTTTTAAGATCATTGTATCGCAACACGGATGCTTCATAAGCAGTTTTTGAATTTTTATAGCCTAGTTCTCTTTGTTCCAGTTCTACCCTTGTTCCTATTTGTTGCGCCCACAAGTTTTGCTGCCGTGCCATTAAAGAGGAGTCATTAAGCAATTTAGAGCGGTTAAGGTCAATGTTTATTTTAAGCTCATCTAACTTGTTGCGGTTAGCATTTACCTCTGCGTAGTCTGACGCAAGCCTTGCATTTTCTGCGGTAAGTTTCGATGCTTCGTTTACCAATACTATCAGGGGACTACCTTTTTTTACTACATCGCCTTCCTTCACCAATATTTTTTGTATTAAACCACTCACGGTTGAAAAGACCTGGTATTGATTAGTGCTTTTTACAATGCCGGAAGCGTAAACAGACTCGGTAATTTTTTCAACAACAGGCTGCACTTTTTCTTGCCGCTGTTTGCAAGAAAGCATACATAACATAAAAGACACCAGATATAAAATACCTTTCATTAATTAAAAATATTGCAAAGAGGTTAGAATTAATAAGTATTAATGTACCCATTTTACAGATAATACTGACAATTTAATAGTGCGAAATCTTTGCTGCGTTTACAACGAGGCAGCATCGTTTACATAGGAAGTTCTACAATTACTTAGGAGAATGAATGGAGGTTTGGCACCATCTTTTTAATCAAGTAAAAATTTTATGAGAATAATCGTATGCAGTTTTTTGATACTGCTGTCAAGCAACATTTATAGTGAAGCCATAAGTGCAAAAGACAGCACTGAAGTTTTTGGCAACCTGAAAGGCGTTTCTACAAACATAAAGCACCCATCAACCGAGGTGGAAGAAAATACCATAACCCATTAGTTTTCTTACAAAAGATTGTTTTAAAATGCTGCCACCTATTACGTAAATTTTTAACCTCCCGCGTGTGAAGCAAATGGTGAAGTGATAGTAGTACGATAGTTTAATCAAAGACAAAGAAAGGAACGATAAAACCCGTTCCTGTCTTTGTTTTTGATTAGTGTTGCTGCTATAAAAATAAAAACCGTTTATAGTTTAGACAGCACGCCCCAACCGGTGCAGGGGTCCCACCCTTTCGCTGCCTGGTAACCAAGCTGCGTTGTTGTGGTTTTATTGTCGCCTTGTGTAATATCCCTGCAGAGTCCTGGTGTTGAGTACAAATGGGGATGGATAAAACCAACCGGCTGCGGTTTCTTCTCGTTAATCAAAGCAATAAGACCGGCCATTAAAGGAGCGACGGCACTGGTTCCGCCAATTACAAATGCCTGACCGTCAACTAATACATTATAGCCCGTGTTGGGGTCGGCATTGGCTGCCACATCGGGTAACCCTCGGCCTTTGAAACCTGTGCTTAGTGCCGCAGGCACTTTTATTTTTTTCTGATAATCGGGCAAGGGAAAAAAGTCGCTTACTCCACCGCCGGTTGCCGAGTCGTTCGCCTCGTGCCAAACGGTTTCAGAAGTGATGGTATTTCCGTTGGCAATAAGTTTAGTACCACCACACGATAAAACATACGGACTTGACGACGGGAAATCAGCATGTACTTTTCCATCTGTTTCGCTGTCGCTTGAGCCCTGGTCGCCGGCAGCTGCACAAATGGTTACACCTAATAACGAGGCGGCTTTGAAAGCTTCATTAAAGCTGGTGAGTGATTGTTGTGTCCAGTTCTTTTCGGCCGAGCCCCAACTGATAGAGATAACAGACGGCTTGTAGTTTTTATCGTGGATAGCCTGGGTGATAGCGTCTAAAAAACCTTTGTCGGTGTTAGGTGCAAAGTAGACCACAATCTTTGCGCCGGTAGCAACAGCGCCCGCCACTTCAATGTCAAGCATTACTTCACCATCGGCGCTGTCTGCGGTGGTGGGATTATTTTTGCCACCGTCGACCGATACTGCAACTACTGATGGCTGCTTAATACCCAGCCCCGCAAAATACTTTTTTATATCCGCGGGCTTGTAGCCGCCACCAAGCTCAATGATAGCAATAGTTTGGCCCTTTCCGGTTGCATTTGTTGGAAAACCATAAATTTTCGCAAGGTCGTTAGGATTGTAAGATTGAGATGCGGCATGCGCCACTATATTGCCTGCACTTTTTCTTACCTGGAACATAGGCCGCGAATGAGGACGATCGTCAAGGCCAAAAACACCTTCTACAATATCTTTTAGCTCTGTAGGTATGCTTATTTCGCCGCTACGTCCTCTAAAAGTATGACCTCCTTTTTCTGAATAACACTCCATCTTTACTTTAAAAGCGTCTTCGAAATCTTTTACCGTTGCTTTTAACATGACACTGCGGCGCGCTTTGTCAATGTTTGAGATAGAAAGATTGTGCTCGTGGGCAAAAGCCTCAACAGCAGCAATGTCTTCATCTGACGATCCAAACTTCTTCTCGTACTCTTCCCGCGTATAACGCTGGTCTTTTTCAAGATGAGGTTCTACGGATGATTTTCGCCTGATTCTTACTGTAACCTCCATGCTTTGGTCGGGACTGAGGTGCGCTGCTTTTGATGCTTTGGGTGCGGCTTTCTCAGTACCCGGTAATACTACATAAGTATCCTTTTTACTTTTTGACATTGCAGTTATTTTAATAAATTATTGGAAAGTGATTTTTTCTTGTCCTTTGCTTGTTTCAACCAGTGCGTGTTTAACCCTTCCTAAAAGTATCATTAATCCACGAAACAAGCCATTATTTGCTACCGTTATAAGTTGCCCGTTGTTGCTTACCCATCAAAAGTAAATTCTGGGCAATTTGAAAGGAATTGCCAAATAATTACACATCTGTCAACTGAGGTAGAAAAAGGTTCAACTATTCAATAGTAGTATCAATTAATCAGGGATTCATTCGTTTAAAATATTCGGTTATTGTTTCATTGTTTGCTTCCGCTCTTTCTTTACTTGTTCCGAATGTTAGTTCTGTTTTTCCCTCTTTGAGTTGTTGAAATAGTGCTTCTACAAACTCGCTTACAGAAGGGTAGATATCGTGTAAACCTTTTCCACCCAGGTCTGTGTTCAAGGCTGGCGGTATTATTTCAATTACTTCGATGTTCTTTGATGTCAGTGTGTGTCGCAATGAAAGAGTAAACGAGCGCATGAAGGCTTTAGTAGCGCAATAAACAGGCACTTTTGCAAGCGGAACAAATGCAAGGCCGGATGTAACGTTGACGATGGTGTTTAACAATGGCAGGTTAGTAAACAAGGTTGTTAAGTGAATTGGTGCTAAAACATTTGTATTAATTTCCTCGTTTGCCTTTAGGTAAAAGTCGTTGTCTGATACGCTCATCCAGTTTTGAATACCTGCATTATTTATCAACACATTCAAGTCGCTATGATTGGCTGCCACCCAGTTGTATAGCTCAACACGCTCTGCTTCTATAGACAGATCGCATGCTTTTGTAATGACAGAAGGTAGCATATCGCTAACTTCTTTCAGAGCCGATTCCCTTCTGCCACAAATAATAACTGTATTGTTTTCCTCAACAAATCTTTTGGTCAGTCCCAGTCCAATACCTGTAGCACCTCCGGTAATTAAAATTTTGTTGTTTGCTGATTTCATGTTGTTTAGTTTGAAGTGGTAAGTTGCCCTGATAAATATTATTTAAGAACAAGTATTGTTTGTAGTAACAGCATTATAAAATGCTTGTGCCACTGACAGGTTCCATTATTCTTTTCGAATTTATAAGCCTATTTTCTTCCGAAATACCATTCTTGTTGGT
>JALYZZ010000651.1 GCA_030948675.1 Bacteroidota bacterium
TGGCAAAAGTGGTAACGCGATAGGCTTCATTATGGAGCACGAGAAGTACAGCTATGTGGAAGCACTTAAGTGGATTGCAGCAAGATATAACATTGAAATTGAAGAAACAGTAGCAAGCCCCGAAGTAAAACTGCAACAACAGGTAGCCGACAGTCTTTTTATTTTAAATGCCTTTGCTCAAAAGCATTTGTCAAAAAACTTAAAAGAAACAGAAGAAGGGAAATCGATAGCGCTTAGTTATTTAAAGCACCGCGAATTTCGCGACGAGATCATTGAAAAATTTCAACTCGGGTATAACCTGGAAGAAAAAGATGATCTTACCCGTAGTTTAATCCAACAACAGTTTAGTATCGAATATGCGCAGAAGTCGGGTCTGGTTACTATTAGAAACGATCAATATTATGATAACTACCGAGGCCGTATTATTTTTCCCATACATAGTTCAAGCGGTAAAATAATTGGTTTTGGGGCAAGGGTCATAAAATCAAACGAAAAGGCGCCAAAATATATAAATACCCCCGAAAATGAAATTTATGTCAAGAGTAAGATTCTTTATGGAACTTACTTTGCGCGGCAGGCCATTAATACCTATGACGAATGCTTATTGGTAGAAGGATACACTGACGTAGTAAGCCTGCACCAGGCAGGGATAGAAAATGTGGTGGCAAGTGGAGGTACGTCTTTAACAATCGACCAGTTAAGACTAATTAGAAAGCATACAAACAACCTAATCATTATTTATGATGGAGACAGTGCTGGCGTAAAAGCAGCGCTTAGAGGCTTAGATATGGCATTGGAAGAAGGTCTTAATGTAAAACTTGTTCTCATTCCTGATAATGAAGATCCGGATAGTTATGTAAAGAAGATTGGCGCTACGGCATTTAGAGAATTTGTAGAGGCAAACAAAAAAGATTTTATCATCTTTCAACTGGAAGTGATGTTGAAGGATGCAGAAAATGATACCGTAAAGAAATCGGCTGTGGTGAACCAGGTGGCTGAAACCCTCAGCAAATTTCATCGGGCAGAAGATTTTACGAAACAACAGGATTATATACGTAAATGCTCCGGTATTTTAAAGATCGACGAAACCGGTCTTACTACTTTGGTTAACAAACTCAAGCGCGAAAAAATTACCAAAGAGGAAAACAGGCAGCTAAGTATCAAAAGTTCCGCGCCCATTATTGCTAATACTACAGCGGATACCAATGACACTGTCGGGTTACTGAGCAACGACGAAAATCAGGAAAAAAACCTAATGAGGGCATTGCTCGAGTATGGGCTGTTACAATGGGATGATGAAAGAACGATGGCAGACTTTATATTTGACGAACTAGAACATTACGTCATCGAAAACCCTGACCTGGACCAACTGTTACAGGTCTACAAAGATCTTTATTATAAAGGCTTGCAGCCGTCAACAAAAACGCTTCTTTATAACGAAAACGACACTATTAGAAAGTTGGCGGTTAATCTAAGCATTCAGCAATACGAATTAAGTCCGAGGTGGGATTCGAAGATGGAAGGAATGAATATTAACAATAGGGATATCAGCAGGCAAGACGTTATAATGAGCCTTAACTACTTCAAACTAAGGAAGATAAAAAAGATGTTTGATGAAAACCAAAGAGATATAGAAAAAGCAATTTCTTTTGAGGAACAGATGGACTTGATAAAAATTCATAAAGTACTTAAAGACGAGGAACAGAAAATTACCAGTCAGCTGGGTACGGTAATTTTCAAATAGGGTAAGTGGTATTACTTTAAATAGTTGAATTAAAAAAAAGTGCATCTTTTCGAAATGCACTTTTTTTAAAAATTCTTTAAAAGCAACTATTTTTCTAACGGACTTCTTTTACCAGCTAATAATTTTTCAACCGTTGCCTGAAGCCGACGTGTACGAGTATCCTGTCTTTTTGCTCCTTCAATCCATTCTACAAATTCCTGTTGATTACGCACTGATAAATTCTGAAAAAATTCTCTTGCTTTCTTATGCCCTTTAAACATTTTCTCTAACTCTGCCGGAGCAACTACAAGGATCTTGTCAAAATCAACTCCCTTCAATTCTACTTTTTTCGTCTCTGCTACTTTTTGTAGTTCAGGCTGCACCTCAACTACAGGTTCAGTCCTTTCAAAACGATGGGCGCTCCAAACATGGTCAAGCGTTACCTCGCAAACACTAACAAAATTATTACTGCTCAAAACTTCCCAATTACAATCTCTGTTAAGATCACTGGCAATTTTGCTGGCCGTCTTTGGATAAGCTACCCAAAGTTTGCTTTCCTTATTTAAAATAGGGATAACATCCTTCATTATACCATTCAACTGATTGCCGTTGATGGCGAACACCAACGCAAAATCAATCTTTTTTATTCTCAAAAGTGGCGTCACATTTTTCGAATAAGATAACTTGATAAATTGCTTTTCAATTGAAGAAGGAAGTCCTTGAATAAGAAAATTTTTTTCGTTGGAGATTTCTAATTTTTCGAACAGAGTTTGTTGACACATGCCTCAAAAATATTTAAGGTTTATCGAAATGAGGTGCGAAGGTAAAAAAAAGGCGGCATAAAATAAAAGAAAAGGCACCTTAAAGCTGGGTTTAAGGTGCCTTTCGCTGTTAAAAGAATGCATTTACTCTACTTTGAGCCCATCGGATGATAATATTTTAATGCTTCAGGCATCTCCTGTTCTAATCTCTGAATTCTATTTCCCTCTGCCGGATGGTCGCTAAGAAACTCAGGAGGTCTTTGTTGTCCACTACTCATAGCCTCCATTCTTTGCCATAAAGGGATGGCTTCTCTTGGATTATACCCTGCCAAAGCAGCAAAGATAAGACCGAATTTGTCCGCTTCATATTCCTGATTTCGGCTGTGTGGTAGAGATATTCCGATGGTAGATCCGGCATCATAGGCCTGCAAAAACAAACTTTGGGTTTCGGCAGGTTTATTTGATAATGCTACTGAAAGAGCGGCTCCTCCGAGCTGTTGTATCAAACCCTCACTCATTCGTTCGCTACCATGCCTGGCTACAGCATGTGTTATTTCGTGACCAAGCACTATCGCTAATGCCGCCTCGTTTTGAGTAACTGGCAATAGCCCGGAATAAACGACAATTTTGCCTCCCGGCATACACCAGGCGTTCACCTGGTTGCTTTGAACAAGGTTGTACTCCCACTGATACCCTTCCAGCTCTTTGCCAAGACCTTTCTGAGTGTAGTATTTTGTAATTGCAGCAGCTATTCTGCTTCCTACCCGTCGTACCATTTCAGCATCCTTACTTTGAGAAGGACTTACCACTTTATTTTCAGTTAAAAATTGTTTGTATTGAGAAACAGCCATCTGCTGAACCTGATCCTCGGACACCAGCGACAACTGCTTCCGCCCTGTAATTGCATTTGTAGTACATGCCGCAACCAGCATCATTACCGAGATACTTAATAAGAAGAATTTGTTTTTCATACTCATTTTTCCCTACGTATAAACAATAATGATACCAGACAAAAACGAGACTCTAATGGACTGAAAAACAAAGAAGTATTTGCACGAAAGTATTTTTGCCAACAGAATGAAAGCGATTAATCAGCGCTCTTTCTTTTATTTTTTCTGCGATCGCGGTGCTTTAAGATAACAACTTTACTTTCCGTGCCTTTTAAGATACGATTGATGTTCTTTTGATGAGTAAGAATAACCATTAAAGCAACAGATACGGCAAAAATGCGGTACAACGGCTCCTTTTCATTCCATATAAAAAGTATGAAAACAGCAAATGCAACACTTGCAAGAATAGAACTTAAAGATACAAACCTTGTTAAAAACAGTACTAACAGAAACACTCCTACACAGCAAATGGCGACAATAGGCTGAAGCGCGATGACCATACCAAAAAGTGTTGCAACACCTTTGCCCCCTTTAAAATCTGCAAAAACCGGAAATATATGACCAAGAATAGCAGAAAGTCCTAAACCTACCATGAAGTTAGTTTTGGCAAAAGCATTCTCCATGTACAACGGAATAAACACCACAAGGGAAGTAGCAACAACACCTTTTAGTACATCCACGATCATTACAAATGTTCCCCATTTCGCACCAAGAACTCTATACGTGTTTGTAGCTCCTGCATTTCCGCTACCGTAATCTCTAATGTCGACTGCAAAAAAATATTTACTTACCCAAACAGACGTTGGGACGGAGCCTACGACATAGGCTAATAAGATTAAAAAAAGTTCAATCATTGTCTTCGGCAAAAAATATTAGAGCAGACAAAATTAAAATAAGAATAGTGAAATTAAGTAGTTATTTACAATTTCATTGCGATTGAAGCAACAAACAAATCCACCTGTTTCTTTCTACAGTTGACTGATGTTTGATTCCTTTCGAAGCAAAGACTGTAACAATTTCGTTTTCATCTTCTTTTAGTAATCCACTTAATAATATTTTGCCGCCCTGGTTTATACGGTCCTCAAATGCATTGGCGTTAGAAAGAATTACATTTTTATTAATATTAGCAAGTATTATGTCAAACTGCCCGGTCGCCAAAAAGCCATCTGCCTTTTGTATTGCTACGTTTTTACACCCATTTTTATCAATGTTTTCTCTTGCGTTTTCAATACTCCAATCATCTATATCTATTGCCAGCACACCTTTACTGCCCAGCTTCTCTGCAAGAATTGCTAACACACCCGTACCTGTACCAAAATCAGCAACTTTCTTATTTTTAAAATCGATTTTACTCATTTCGTTCAGCATCATAAAAGTTGTAGCATGGTGTCCCGTACCAAAACTCATTTTGGGAGTAATGATAATTTCGTGTTGTGTATTTGTAGATGGTGGATGAAAATCTGCCCTTATTGCACAAAAATCGCGTACAACAACAGGATCAAAATTGCTTTCCCATAAGGCATTCCAGTTTTGATCTTCGATTAAAATTTTATCGTAGTGTAAATTATATGCAGATAAAACTGATTCAAGAACAACAGGATCAAAATCTTCCTGCTTGGTAAAAGCCACAAGCTCATTCATTCGCTCCTCAAAAGCGTCAAAAGATGATGACAACTGGGCAATCAACTGCTCCATTATCTCCTCGTTATCGCATGGTATCGCTATTTGTATAGTATTACTCATAGTTTCCAAAAGTAATTGAAATGCTAGTTGCGAGTTATGCATTGTACACTCCCGAATTTTTTTATACCGCCTTTCCGACATCTATTTTGTCAGCCCGCAATATGCTTTAACAACTATCTCGCATCTCCCTTTTTCAACTTTTTGCGCTCTGCCACGCTTTTTTACCTCACTATTTCTATTTTTATAAAAATTTGTACGGCTAAGAAGGTTGTTGTTTATGATTTATTCGAAAGATTATTACAAAATATTAGAAATTAGCCCTTCTGCTACGCCTGCAGACATTAAGAAATCTTACCGCCGGCTGGCCCTGCAATACCATCCCGACAAAAACTTTGGTAACCAGTTGTACGAGGCCAAGTTTAAAGAAATTATTGAAGCTTACAAGGTGTTATCAGATGTAAGGCGAAGGGATGAGTATAACAGGAGCATGTACCAATACAAGGAGTTCGACAAAAAGAAAGCTGAGCCTCCAATTTCTCCACAAACCATTTTAAATCAAACCATTGATTTTAGACGAAAAATTTCAATGCTCGATCCTGACCGAATGAATAAACTTGCCCTGTTTCAGCAAATACAGCACCTTTTGTCCAGGAATAATATCGGAATTCTACAGCGAAATAACGATCCCAGGCTAAATAAAAAAGTTATTGAAGAAATTATGTTTTGTTCCAGGTTTCTTCCATTTGCCCATGTTGAAAGAATTTGTTTTCAGCTAACAGCAATTGCAGGCACAGACAATGCTATGTACCGAAAAATATATCACTTTTCGAAAGTGGTACGGATGCAAACGGTTTGGAACAAATACAAGGTTATAGTTGCTGTGCTACTTGCAATCGCACTATGTTTTGCTATTTACTTTGCCAGTACAAACCTGTAGGGCCGCAAAGTTTGTGTAGAATTACCACTGCCGTGTGAGATTCTTTACCCTTTGCCCGGAAAGCTCTAGTTTTGCTTTATCTACACATGAAACTTATTTTTCATTATAGCGAGCCATATCTCATTGCAGGTTTGTTGCTGCCGGCAAATTATTACATTCCTGTTTAGCCAAGTTGTTCCTATTCGTTCCGCCTCCAATTTATCTTTCCTTTGCCTTTTCTTAAAATATTATGAAGAATATTAAAATAATTGAAGTTCCTTCAGAGATTGGTGCGGGCACAAGAGGTGCTAGCCTGGGTATAGAAGCCATAAAAATTGCTGCAATGGACTTCATGAGTAACTTCTTCATCCATTTTCCTTGTGAAAAAATTCAGACAGAGAATGACAGTCTATTTGAACCCATTTCGTCACCTTATGCTAAAAGGATTAAGGGTATCTGCAGAATGTATGATCGGGTTAGTGAAGCTGTAATGAACACGATTAAAAATAACTTTTTTCCTGTTGTATTAAGTGGCGATCATAGCATTTCGGGAGCAACTATTGCTGGCATTAAAATGGCGAAACCGAATGCAAGAATTGGCGTAATATGGATTGATGCGCATGCTGACTTGCATACTCCCTACACCACGCCTTCCGGAAATATGCATGGAATGCCGTTGGCAACAGCCCTGGCGGAAGACAATTCAGAAAATAAAGTACATGACCTCGACGGAGAGTCCGAAAAATATTGGCGCTACCTTCAAGACCTGGGAGGTATTAAGCCTAAAATATTGGGTGAGGACATTGTTTTTATTTCACTGCGGGATTTTGAGCGCGAAGAACAAGCTTTGTTAGACAAGCATGAGATGAAAATCATTACTACAAGTGAGGTGCGTAGGAAAGGACCGGAAAATGTTGTGCGCTCGGTGATTCGCTACCTAAGTGATTGCACCGATATATATGTCAGCTTTGACGTTGACAGCCTTGACTCATCCATTTCTAAGGGGACGGGGACACCGGTAAGCAACGGGCTCAGGGAAAGAGAAGTAGAAGATTTAATTAGCAAGTTTATGCAAAACAGAAAAATTTGTTGTTTTGAAATTACAGAGGTTAATCCAACTTTAGATAAGGAAAATCTGATGGCGGAAATAGCGTTTAATATCTTACAGCGAAGTGTAAATGTATTAATGGTTAATTAGTAGATAAACCGGCAATGACGTGGTGTCAATGCCAGCTATTCTTTTGTTGACTTCCGGGGTAATGCCTGGTAACGTTCGCCTTTGTCATCTGAAGTGCTTGGCTCCTTGTCTTCGGAAAAATCAATATCGGCATCGATGCTCACAAATGTACCGCTCTCATTCAAAACAAACTCCCCTTCCTGGCTATCTGCCAGGCCCTTATTTTCATCTTTGTTCATACACAACTTTTTTTTGAAAACAACAATTTTTAAGCCATGCTTAGTCAGTCCCATAATTGTTTACAATGACTAGGACTTTAATCCAACACCCGCATAAATATCGAGGACATAGGTGGGAGTACAGTTCTGGTGGATCAATATTTTTTATAAAGTTTCGTTTTACTAACCTGAAAAAAAATTACGAGATATTTACGGTCTTTAATCATGTCAATTAAAATAATATCAAAAAATTAGTCAGTTACAATTATTGCAATTTGAGTTAGTTAAAGTCTACTTCGGTATAGATTTAGCTGTAAATGCTTAATTTTGCGCTCTGTATATAAAAAAGACATGTAGTTATTTTACACTGCTTCAAGAAAAATTAAAAGAACTTATAGCTCAACATGGCGACAAAAGTTACAAAAATAGGTGTTCTGACCTCGGGGGGAGATAGTCCGGGAATGAACGCCGCAATAAGGGCGGTAGTGCGGACAGGGATATATCATGGATTGGAGGTATTTGGGGTAATGAGGGGTTATAGCGGAATGATTGATGATGATATTATTAGGATGGAGGGCAGAAGTGTTGCTAACATTATTCAACGTGGCGGAACAATTTTAAAATGTGCACGCAGCAACGAGTTTAGAGAACCTGCAGGCCGGGTAAAAGCTTACGAAAATCTAAAAAAGAGGGGTATAAACGGTCTGGTTGTTATAGGGGGCGATGGCAGCTTTAAGGGAGCACAAAAGTTTAGCAACGAATTTGATATTCCATGTATAGGACTTCCAGGAACGATAGATAAAGATATAGCAGGAACAGACTTTACAATAGGCTTTGATACTGCAGTAAATACGGCCGTTGAAGCAATAGATAAAATAAGAGATACTGCCGATGCGCATGACAGGTTGTTTGTGGTAGAGGTAATGGGCCGCGACGCAGGATATATTGCTTTGCATAGTGGCATTGCTACCGGCGCCGAAAATATCCTTATTCCGGAGGCAAAAACGAATATTGAAGAGTTAATCTCTTCATTAGGTGAAAAAGAAAAAAGAAGAAAACTGGTAAACCTGGTAGTAGTTGCCGAGGGTGATGAATTTGGAGGTGGCAATGAAATAGCACGTATTGTAAAAGAAAGGCTTCCTAATATAGATACAAGGGTTTGTATCTTAGGACACATTCAGCGTGGAGGAGCGCCTACGTGTCTTGACAGGTTAATCGCCAGCCGCATGGGCTACCACGCTGTAGAGTGCCTGATTCAAGGACGGTTTAATGTGATGGTAGGCATTGTCAACAACAAACTTCATTATACACCGCTAGACCATGCAATTAAGGCAAAACAAAAAATAACCAGCCAGTGGCTTAAAATAGTAAAAATCTTAGCGAGTTGATATAAGGCAACTAATGTTG
>JALYZZ010000691.1 GCA_030948675.1 Bacteroidota bacterium
CTATCGCATCTTCCACTTCTATCTTATATCCCCACCAATCAGAAAACGTAGAAGCGTTTGCACCGTGAGCCTTCATTTTATCAGCTACTTTATAACCTTCGAGAATGTGCGTAAATGTGTTGAAACGAACACCATACTTTTCACCAACCCGCATTGCGGCAGTTATCTCACTTTGCTTGTATGAGTGACAGGTGATAAAACGCTTTTTATTCATGATTTCAACCAGCGCCTCCAGCTCAAGATCTCTTCTTACATTTTTTCCATCTGTACCCTTTAACGCTTTCTGGTAATCGCTGGCTCTTGCAAAAGCATCATTTAAAACTTCCTCAACTCCCATGCGTGTGTCGGGAAAGCGATTGTTGGTAGTGGAAGTTGTACGTTTTACGTTTTCTCCCAACGCAAATTTTATAAACGGATCTGCACCTTTAAATTTCAGACCTTCATCATCAACGCCCCAACGTAGTTTTATCAATTGTGTTTGTCCACCGATTGTATTGGCAGAACCGTGCAAAATGTGAGACGTAGTAACACCGCCACTTAACTGACGGTAAATATTAATGTCTTCCGGATCGAGGTTATCTGCGATCCTCACCTCCGAAGTTACACTTTGACCACCTTCATTGATAGATACTGCTGCGATGTGAGAGTGTTCATCAATAATGCCGGGCGTAAGATATTTTCCTGTTCCGTCTATAACCTTTGCCGAGCCTGCACCAAGCCCCTTGCCAACCTGGGCAATCTTTCCGTTTCTTACCAGCACATCTGTATTTTCAAGCCTGCCTTCTTTTTCATTTGTCCATACCGTGGCATTTTTTATAATCAGATCCTGCGTTGCAGGAAGACTGTCCCAGCCATAACCGTCAAAAGGGTAAGTGACTTTTCCTGAAGCGATTTGCATTCTTTTTCTGCTGGTATCAGGGGCAGGAGTTGTTGCTTTTACATAAGTAGCAAGCCACGAAATTCTGTTGCCGCTGGTATCTTCGCCATTGCCATTCCAGGTGTCACCATTAGCCACACCACTCAACCTAAAACTTGTTCTTCCTCTTTTTGTTGGTGAAAAACCAAGACTAACAATTTTACCATTATAACTGAAACGGGCAGGGATTGTATCTTTTGAAATGACACTCGCCTGGTTTGCGCTTTTTACATCAATTGAATACGTAGCTGTGTTGCCATTTGAATTGATGGTAAGATTATACAAGCCTCTTACCTCGTTCCATGCTTCTTCCTTTACATTGTATCGGTCTCCCTGTACCCAATTTTCTGCAATCATTGTTTTTGTATCAAACACAGGACCGGTTGTAATGATGAAATTGGCCAATTTACCAACATCAAGGCTACCTACTTTATCATAAATACCGAGAAGGGTTGCGGGTGTTTTAGTCAATGCATCAAGTGCTTTTGCTTCTGATAAACCATTGTCCATTGCCTTTTTTAGGTTGGCAGAAAAGTCTCTGACGTTTGTTAAGTCAGCAGTAGTAAGGCAAAAGGGTATACCTGCTTTTTCCAAAGCTGCAGGGTTGGTAGGCGCCATTTCCCAATTTTTCATATCTGCCAGTGACACCTGTCTTGCATCGTTTGGATCTTCTACATCCATTGCAACGGGAAAATTAAGGGAGATAATCAGCGGCGCTTTAGTAGCGGCCACTTCCTTAATACGCTGGTATTCGTTACCACCTCCTTTTATAATGTATTGCACGCCGAACTCATCACCGATCCGGTCTGCGCGTATGTCATTCCATTTATCGCTGGCATCAATGATTTGAGGAAGTTTTTGGTTGTCGTTCCATGCCTGCAGTGAAAGGTTTACACCTTCTTTCGCAGGTCTGTTTTTATACCACTGACCATCCAGGTACGTTTGCCTCAGCAATGCAATCACACCCATAAGACTTGACGGGTATGTTTGGGTAGAGGACCCTTTGTTCATTGAGTAATTAGCGGAGGCTCTGTCTTTCAGAATGATTAAATTTTCTTTTTCATTAGCCAGCGTAACCACCACCCCGGTACCCCGTGCTATACCATCTTTCTGGTGAGTCAATACAGTTCCAAATCCTAGGTCGCGAAGCGGTTTTGCTGCTTTTTCATCTGTGGCAAAAAGATTTGCGGCATTTACTTCTGGCTTTATTGCCTGGTTCCAGTTGTATGCGCCCTTCTGGTTTGAGGTAATTTGTGCGGGAGCCCGAAAGTCAAAAGTGGCCGGAGCTCTTTGAGGAGGAGTAAGGCCGTAATCGCTATAGATGTCAATAAAAGAAGGATAAATGTATTTGTCCTTGCAATCAATCACCACGGCGTTTTTAGGAATGCTTACGGAATTGCCTGCCGCTACAATTTTACCATCCCTAACTACCAGAGTTGCATTTTTGATGGTTGTCTGTCCATCTTTTACGAGGGTGGCGTTTGTAAAAGCATAAGTGCCATCCCGCGGATCTGCCACTCCATTCACAGGAAAAGTTTGCTGGGCTATGGACGCAGAAGTGTACCATAGGGTGAGCAAAAAAACAAAGCGTTTTTTCATTAATACTTAAGTTTAATTTCAATTTAGAGTGATAAAACTAATTAAAAAGGAAAATGGTCAGATAATATATTAATTTGAAATAAAAGCTTTAGTAATAGAAAGCAGCAAAATCTTGCCGGGATAAATTGACTTTCTGATTGCTGATTTTTAAAGGCTGGCAAGATGATGGTATTATTTAACCTTAATGATAAGCTGCAGTGAAAGAGACTTTGAAGTTGTGAAGTTAGAAAGCGGCTTTATCAGGTATATTAACCTGCATAAATCAAAAAAATTAAAATGAACTTTTTTAGCTTTTTATTGATAGTTGTAGCCATGACGGCGTGTTCAAGGAAAATGTCGACCGAGACGAGTTCCGCCGGCGCTGTTGACTCTTTAGCGCATGTTGTAGCGGCTTCCATTCCGGGAATTGAAGCCCCAACATGCATCCTACAAAAAATTGATAGCATTAAAAAGCAGCCTGTTTGGAATCCCCCGGCTGAAATTTACGAGTACGAATATGATGGTAATAAGGTGTACGCCATTTCATCCAATTGCTGCGATTTTTTTAATGCCGTGGTTGATGCTAATTGCAAATATATTTGCGCGCCGTCAGGCGGATTTACCGGAAGAGGTGATGGAAAGTGTGTTGACTTTTTTAAAGTGGCAAAACAGTTGAGACTTGTGTGGAAAGATGAGAGAAAGAGACAGTAATTGTCTACAAAATACGTATTGATAGTGCTTGCCTGCTAACGCCGTTCAGCGACCCTTCCTTAGCAAGATTATGACCTGACCTGATTTGTTTGGCCTTTGCAGATACACTGCGCTTACTATGGCATTATGCAGGTAAACGGACAACTTATTGGCAATAATGGGAAAAGCTATAAAGGCGATTATACAGAGGGCACAGGAAAAACGTTGTATTTTTCTGATCCCAGGGGCATCACACTGTACGCTTTTTCGCCTGATAGCTTTAACATCAATAAATACACTAAACCCGACTTCTCTAACAATACCACATGGCCTATTTACGGAAACAGCAAAGTAGTAGTACCTTCTACGCTCGACAAATCGCTATTTGGTACCACAACTGTATACGGAAAG
>JALYZZ010000405.1 GCA_030948675.1 Bacteroidota bacterium
TATCAATCGCGGATCTGTTATATACTGCGTTTAATTAGCTGCTCTAAACTTTGAGTTGAGCTAAAAAAGCACGCAATTAATTAACGAAAACTAGAAAAACGTGTGAAAAAGATGCTATGAAAAGATATGGTACAAGAGTGTGACACAACGAGAGATCGTTAAAAGATATTAGCTGATGCCAAAAATACTAATTGCTTTCTTCTCCTTTCTGTTAGGCTTTACATTCCTGTTAGCTGGCTTGCTAAACGTTTTAATTCAATTTCAGCGACCTTTGCTGAATAGGATAAATTTACTAACCGGTACCCTGCTTCTACAAAACTTCTCTGGGCTTCACGCACTTCTACAATGGTGGCAGCAGAAAGCTCGAGACGCTGAAGTGTAAGCTGGAGAAGCGCAGCAGCAATTCTATTATTTTCCTTTTCGAGCTGCAACCGTCGCAATGTGTTCTGGTATGCCTGCCACGATTTAAAGGCTGAAGTCTCTAAATTTTTTAATAGAATATCCCTGCTAACCCCTGCATTTTTTGTTGAGATTTCTGCTACCCGTTGTTTTCTTTTTGTAACACCTCCGTTAAAAATAGGTACGCCAAGACTAAAGCCAATATAAGGACCAAGATTTTGATTTAGCAATGTAAACCCTGCCGAACTTTGACTGCGAGAGTAATTGAATCCACTATTTAAAGAAACTGATGGATAGCGCTCTGCACCTACTTCCCGTTCTATAAATTCATTTATTCTAATCTGCTCTTCAGCAGATAATATTTCCGGGTTCTTTTTAATATTTTCTCTAACTGCATTAAAATTTACCAGGCTGTCCACAACAATGGTGTCTCGAATCACAAAGTTGCTGTCTGGTCTTTGGGTCATCAAATTCAACAAATCTGTTTTTGCCTGCATTAATACGAGTTCCTGGTTTTGCAACTCTTGCTGGCTTGCAGTTAAATCAAGTTGTGCCTGGTAAGTGTCTGCGTTGTTTGCTAAACCTACACTCTGCCTTACATCTACAATATTTTTTCTTTGAAGAGTCGCCTCTATAGATTGTCGTATTGTTTGAATGTAACTATTCTGCCGAACGACATCGTAATACTTCACCATTACATTAGCAATGATATTTTGTATCTGCACATTCACCTGCTGCTCACTTTGCAATTCCAACGCTTCGAGCCTTTTCTTAGTAGCCCGAACACGCAGACCGCTAAACAGCAGAAGGGTACCACCAACACCCCCATTGAATGAAGTATTTAGATTCCCATTCCTCTTTGTTGTAGTACCGTTACTCAGGTTTTGAATAAGGTTGGTAAGAGATTGATTGTTGGTAAGATTTGCTCCGACAACCGGCAGGCCCCCGGCAACACCTATGTTATTATTTATTTCATCTGCCGTCACTGTATTCCTTGCGATCTCTATATCAAGGCTGTTTTTAAGCGCAATATTAACGGCCTCCTGCAACGTCAATACCTGTGCTTTTAATCCAATCATTGCAATAAAAAAAACTCCAAATAAAACAACTCTCTTCATCCTTTATATTTTGTTGGCATTACCGAAGCTTAACTACTTCAGCGCTTACTCCATTTCCTGAATGTAATATTTTTTCCTCCTCCAGCTTTTCCTGCCTGTGCACCTCATCGTATTCTTTGTTCGTATCCTTTTTATGTTCACCAGAAATGAACGTGTAAACAGCGGGAATAACCAACAAAGTCAATATAAGAGAGAACATAATGCCACCAACGATTACAATACCAAGGGGTATGCGGCTGGTAGCGGCAGCGCCTATACTTAGTGCGATGGGCAAAGCACCCAAAGCGGTTGCAAGGCTAGTCATTAAGATGGGTCGCAAACGTTGCGCTGCCGCCTCTAGCACAGCCTGTTTTTTAGGTATTCCCTGTTCTCGCTTTTGGTTGGCAAATTCTACTATTAAAATGCCATTTTTTGTTACCAGCCCAATCAACATAATCATACCAATTTGTGAAAAAATGTTAAGGGTCTGACCAAATATCCAAAGGCTTAACAGAGCACCGCAAAGTGCCAGCGGCACTGTAATCATTATAATAAACGGATCTGTAAAGCTGCCAAATTGCGCAGCTAGCACCAGGTAGATCAGCATTAATGCAAGACCAAAAGCAAAAGATGTGTTAGACGAGCTTTCTGCATAATCTCTTGAAGGGCCACTAAGAGACGTTTGAAATGATTCGTCAAGGAGTTTAGAACCTATACGCTGCATTGCCTTTACCCCATCGCCTATTGTTTTTCCTTCGGCTAATGATGCGGACATGGTGGCGGCTTTAAAGCGATTATAGTGAAAAAGCGTAGGAGGATTACTGGTTTCAGTCATACTAACTACCGAACTTAACGGCACCTTCTGTCCGCCGGCAGTGGTAACATAAATATTATTGATATCAACCGGCTCATCCCTGTTGGATCTTTCGACCTGCGAAATCACCTGGTATTGCCGACCATTCATCGTAAAATACCCAGCCCTTCTGCCACTAAAGGCACTTTGCACAGCACCACCAACGTCGGTGATTGATAAACCCAGCGCCTTCGCTTTAATGCGGTCTATCTGCAATTGCAACTCCGGCTTATTAAACTTAAGATTAACATCCACGTTACTAAAAGTGGGGTCCTTTCTTGCTTCTTCAAGAAACTTCGGGATCACATTTTTTATCTTTTCAAAATCCAGGTTTTGAATAATAAACTGCACTGGAAGCGATCCTCTTCCACCGCCGACGGATATCGTTTGTTCTTCAATCGGAAAGATCCGTACGTTATTAAATCTTCTCAACTTTCCCTGCAGGTCTCGTGCAATTTCAGATTGACTGCGTTTTCGATCTTTAGGATCAATCAGTGATAGCCTGAGACTGCCTGAGTTAACTCCTCCGTTTCCACCAAACCCGGGTATAGAACCGAAAACGTAATCTCTTTCTGGAATTGAGTCATAAAGGTAATTGACCAGGTCACCTCCTACATTTGTCATGTAATCATAGCTGGCACCTTCCGGGCCGGTAATGTTTAAACGAACATTGCTTTTATCTTCAAGCGGCGCAATCTCGTTTTGTATTTGACTGCCTATCAAATAAATGATTCCTCCACATACCACTACCAACACCCAGGCCATCCAACGAACCCGCAAAAAGCGCGTTAGTAAACTCTTATAACCATTTTCCATCCCCTGAAAAAATGGTTCCGTTCTCTCGTAAAACTTGCCATGACCACTATTCTTCCTAGTCATGTACACGTTTAAAACAGGAGTAATGGTTAAAGAGACGACAGCAGAAACCAACACTGCACCTGCTACCACTACTCCAAACTCGCGAAAGAGCCTACCTACAAATCCTTGTAGAAAAATAACAGGCAGAAACACGACTGCAAGTGTAATAGACGTAGAAATAACGGCAAAGAAAATTTCGCGGCTTCCCAGCAGGGCTGCTTTTCTGATAGACATGCCCTCTTCGAGCTTTCTAAAAATATTTTCAGTAACAACAATACCATCGTCTACCACCAAACCTGTTGCCAGTACAATTGCCAGCAGCGTTAGTACATTGATCGAAAAACCTGCCACGTACATTATAAAGAAAGCGGACACCAGCGATATTGGAATGTCAATCAGTGGACGTATTGCTATTAACCAATTTCTGAAAAAGAAAAAGATAACCAGTATAACAAGACATAAGGAAATGATCAATGTCTCCTTCACCTCTTCGAGTGACCTGCGAACATTGCGTGTAGTGTCTACAAGCACTTTCATTTCAATGTCGGCCTTTTCTGTTTTCTTTATGTCTTCAAGTCTTTTATTAAACTCGTCAGAAATATTTATGTAGTTGGCCCCAGGCTGCGGAATGATAGCAAGACCGACTGCATTAACCCCATTATATCTCCAGCTAGACTCCTCATTTTCCGGACCAAGTTCTACTTTGGCCACATCGCTCAGCCTCACAATACCAGATGAGTCTTGCCGCACAATCAAGTCGCTAAAATCTTTCTCGGTGGTAAGTCGGCCAAGCGTTCTGATTATGAGTTCGGTATTGTTTCCTGCTATTTTACCGGCAGGCAGCTCAACGTTTTCCCTGTTTAAGGCATTCTGCACGTCGGTAAAAGAAATATTAAACGCTGATAGCTTGTCAGGTTGAAACCAGATTCGCATAGCAGGCCTCTTTTGTCCAAAAATGTTAACCGCACTTACTTCATTAATGGTTTGAAATCTTTCAAGCAGCACGTTCTCTACATAATCGCTTAGTTCAAGCAAACCTTTTGTACGGCTTTGCACGGCGAGCAAAATAATAAACTCACTATTGGCGTCTGCTTTAGTAACTACAGGGGGTGCATCAAGGTCTTGCGGCAAACTTCTTGCTGCCTGGCTTACCTTATCACGAACGTCGTTTGCAGCTTCTTCGAGCGATACACTTAAATCAAACTCAACAGTAATGTTGCTGGCGCCTGCACTGCTTGATGACGAAATACTTTTGATACCGGGAATACCATTTACTGCTTTCTCTACAGGCTCTGTTATCTGCGTTTCGATAATGTCAGAATTGGCGCCGGTATAAGATGTTCTTACATTTACAATTGGTGGGTCAATAGCCGGATATTCACGCACACTTAAAAAGCTAAAACCTACCAACCCAAATAATATAATCAGTAGATTGATAACTGTTGCCAGTACCGGTCTCCTTAATGATAATTCTGAAATATTCATTTGTATAAAACCTGTTGGTTGTTAATTGTTGTAAGTCATCCTCTTTTCTCCCTTCAACATCGTTGCGTCGCACTGTTGGCTCTGCATTACTGCTGGCAGCAGCAGCTTCTTTTTATTCTATAAACCAACCTATTTCACTTACCGTTTGCTACACTTTTCTATAAAAAACCGCAAAAAGGTTGCATTAAATTGAACTGCATCAGATAGCGCTTTGGCTGCTCCTCCATCAATTTTGCCGGTTATTTAATCACATCCTCCAGTTTTTTTACGCTTCTCACTTTTACAGCCCCGTTAGGACGCGCAAAAAGTACTCCACTAACCACCACGCTGTCTCCGGCTTTCAATCCGCTGGTTACCTGTACTGCCCCTACTTGCCTTACACCAGTCTTCACATCCACAAACTTTGCTTTGCCACCTTTAACCACTACTACCTGCTTTGCCCGGGCATCAGGTATGATGGCATTTGCTGGTATCATCATACCATTTTCGTCACCGGCATCCACATATACTTTTACAAAACTTCCCGGGTTAACGTCTGCAGCTTCCTGCAGCCGAGCCCTGATCATTACGTTTCTAGTAGCAGTACTGATTTGTGGCTCAATCGCTATAACAGTAGCCCTTCTTTTTGCAGCTCCATTTGCATCTGTTTGTACCACCACCGTGTTGCCTCGTCTTAATAGGTTTGCGTAATTTTCGGGCAAGGTAAAGTCGACCCGGGTTTTGCCCATCTGCTGTAATGTAGCCAGCACCGTGGTAGGACTAACAATAGCTCCGTTACTGATCTGTCGTAAACCGACAACGCCCGAAAACGGGGCACGAACAACTGTTTTTGCAATGTTGGCCTGAATAATGGCCATGTCAGCCTTTAAGCTGTTTACCTGGTTCAGTGCAACATCGTAGTCAGCCCTGTTAATGCCCTGAATATCTAATAGTT
>JALYZZ010000711.1 GCA_030948675.1 Bacteroidota bacterium
GCCAAAGTTTGATGGCGCAAGCATTTCACTTATTTATGAGAACGATCAGCTTACCAGGGGTGCAACAAGAGGTAACGGCATCGAGGGGGATGAAATAACCACTAACATCAAACAAATACGTTCCATCCCTCTTTCAGCACCTTTTTTGGATTACGGAATACAGCAAATAGAGATTCGCGGTGAGATGATGATGTCTAAAAAGGCTTTTAAACAATATAATGACCAGTTGGTGGAACAAGGCATTGCGCCACTTGCTAATCCCCGAAACGCTGCATCCGGAAGCCTGCGAATGAAAGATCCCATGGAAGTTGGACGAAGGAAATTAGAGGCATTTTTATATAATGTAAGCTATTATGTACGATCGAATGAAAAGGTAGAACCACAGAAAGAGGAAATGTTACACCGTCATTCGGGCATCTTGCAGATGTTATGGAATGTTGGTTTTAGAAGTCCTCTAAAAGAGTTGAAAGTATTAAAAGGCATACAAGCTGTAATTGATTATTGTCTTCAGTTTGAAGCAGAAAGAGACACGCTGCCATACGAAATAGATGGAATGGTAATAAAAGTAAACGATCTCGACTTACAGGAGCAGATGGGAATGACCACACACCATCCGCGTTGGGCAATAGCGTATAAGTTTAAGGCAAGGCAGGCAACAAGTAAACTAAGGAGTGTTGATTTTCAAGTGGGAAGAACCGGTTCAATCACCCCAGTTGCTAAAATTGATCCCGTATTTATAAGCGGTGTAACTGTCGGATCAATTTCGCTGTTTAATGAGGATGTGATCAAAGAAAAAGATTTGAAATTAGGTGACACGGTACTGGTAGAAAGAGCCGGCGATGTAATACCATACATTGTAAAGTCACTTGCAGAGTTACGAGAGGGCCATGAAACAGAAATTGCCTTTCCGAAAAGTTGTCCGGTCTGCCATAGTAAATTGTACAAAGAAGAAGGAGAGGCTGCATGGAGATGCGTTAATATCGAATGTCAGGCACAGGTGGTAGAGAGAATGATCCACTTTGTAAGTAAGGATGCAATGGACATTAAGAGTTTTGGTGAAGCCAACGTTCGTAAGTTTTACGAGTTAGGCTTGCTGAAAGACATCCCCGGAATTTATACACTTGATTTTTCAGCAATTGGAAAAATGGCTGGCTTTGGCAAAAAATCTATTGAAAATCTGCAACTGGCGATCGAAGACTCAAAACATCAACCGCTTAACCGGCTAATATTTGCACTGGGCATTCGATATGTCGGGGAAACAACTGCAAAGGTGTTGGCTAACTCCATCAATCACCTAATGAATTTGAAAGAATTTTCGGAAGAGAAGTTGCAGACATTAGAAGATATTGGAGTAAAGGTGGCCAAAAGCGTACATACCTTTTTTCAAAATGAACAAAACCTTGGCATGCTTCTTCAACTGCAAGAGTTAGGTGTAGAAATGAATAACAAAAAAAATGCAGTTGTAGAAGAAGGCGGATTAAAAGGGCAAACGTTTCTATTTACAGGAACATTAACTAAGCTAAAACGCAGCGAAGCAGAGGAAATGGTAGAGCAACATGGAGGAAAGATACTTGGAAGTGTAAGCAGCAAGCTAAACTATCTGGTAGTGGGAGAAGATGCGGGAAGCAAACTGGAGAAGGCAAAAAAAATTCATATAGTCAAAATAATAAGTGAAGATGAGTTTTTGAAATTGACAAGTTTCTAAGCCTGCTGCATTGTTTAAAAACAAATAACGACTATGCTAAAAAAAGAAACAATTAACTACATAAGAAATCTGACAAACAATAACAATAAGCCATGGTTTGATGAGAACCGGGGAGCACTCGAAGAGGCAAAGTTTGATTTCGAATCGCTGGTAAAAGAAATTATTGCCTCTCTTGGCCGGGTTGATCCAGATATAGCTTCCCTGGAGGCAAAGAATTGCATCTTTCGCCAATACCGGGATGTGAGGTTTAGCAAAGATAAAACGCCGTATAAGCAACATATGGGTGCCAGTTTTGATCGTGGAGGAAAAAGTTCGGGCTTTGCCGGTTACTACCTGCATATTGAACCGGGAAATAAAAGTATGGCCGGCGGAGGCATCTGGATGCCTGATGGCATCGCGCTTAAGAAAATAAGGCAGGAGATTGACTATAGCTGTAATGAATTTTTAGAAATAATAAACGAAGCATCTTTTAAAAGAATTTTTGGCGGCTTAGCTGAAGGGGAATTTAAACTAAGTCGTGAACC
The DNA here is from genome assembly GCA_030948675.1 of Bacteroidota bacterium. Taxonomy (GTDB): domain Bacteria; phylum Bacteroidota; class Bacteroidia; order Chitinophagales; family Chitinophagaceae; genus Segetibacter. Next base: position 2,230 of record JALYZZ010000711.1, read on the forward strand.
AAAAGGATATGCCAGAGATAATCCTGCAATAGAATATCTTAAGTTAAAAAGCTTTGTAGCTACGCAACCACTAGCTGACGATGAGCTAACGTCTAAAGACTTATTGCAAAAAATAATTGCTGCATTTACCGCATTAATGCCACTTATTAAGTTTATAAATAGATCTCTGGAATAATTCGTTTTTCAATAATATTAGAAATCACATAATATTCACATTCGGGAATGGCAAAGGG
>JALYZZ010000006.1 GCA_030948675.1 Bacteroidota bacterium
ACGAGAAGGCGCTGCAAAAGGTTATGTAAACCTCACTTACAGGCAAACCATTCATTACTGGCAAAACTGGATAAAGAAATGTACTTACCAGGGTTCGTGGCAGGAAGAAATACACAGGTCAGCGCTCACCCTGAAACTACTCATTTCACATCAGTATGGTTCTATGGTTGCCGCTCCTACTTTTAGTTTACCCGAAGCAGTGGGAGAGGGGCGCAACTGGGACTACCGTTATACCTGGATACGTGATGCTGCTTTTTCGATGCATGCCTTTTTACAACTTGGTTTTATGGAGGAAGCGGAAGCTTTTTTAGGTTGGATTAAAAAGCAAAGCACTGATAAAGAACTACAGTTGATGTTTACCATTGATGGCGATACCCACCTGGATGAGTATGAACTCCACAACCTGGAAGGTTATAAAGAATCAAAACCGGTTCACGTTGGAAATGGGGCAAGCAAGCAAACCCAGATGGATATTTACGGGGAGATGATGGAGACCCTATATGTGTACGCAATGCATGGCGGCGACCTGACCTTTGAATACTGGAAAATAATCTGCGAATACGTTACGCTTGTCATGGGCAACTGGCATAAGCCTGACCATAGCATTTGGGAAGTTCGCGGTGAAAAAAGAGAATTCCTGTTTTCAAGAATGATGTGCTGGGTTGCAATGGATAGGGCTATTAAAATTGCAGAACATTTTTCATTTCCTTATGACATAATTAAATGGCACAAAGTACGAGACGAGATTTATCTCGATTTATATGAAAAGTTTTGGAGCGAAGAGAAGCAAGCGTATGTGCAATATAAAGGCGCAACGGTTATGGACGCCAGCGCTTTATTAATGCCCATTTTAAATGTCATTTCTCCTTTTGACAGCAGGTGGAAAAAAACGATGGAAGCGATTGACAAAGACCTGCGCACAGATGTACTGATTTATCGCTACCGCGAGCAGGGACAGGAGGTGGACGGTTTAAAAGGCAAGGAAGGGACTTTTACTATGTGCTCCTTCTGGCATGTAGAATGCCTGGCGCTTGCAGGCAACACCGAAAAAGCAAGAGAGCATTTTGAAAAAGTGCTTGGTTACGCCAATCACCTGGGATTATATTCTGAGCAATTGGGAATGAAAGGCCAGCATTTAGGAAACTTCCCTCAAGCCTTTACCCACCTTGCATTGATAAGCGCAGCTATTGAACTAAGTAACACTAAGAAAGTACATGGCATTACACAAAAGCCGAACTACAAAAATAAAATGAAGTAAAATTGTAATGTTCAATTTAATTTTCCTGTGATTAATTCTACATTAACAACCGTTGTCATAAACCTGGGCTGCAGATTAAAGCACAATTAATGCGTCATTGCGAGGAACGAAGCAATCTGCTTTTACAACTAAGGAGTTGTGCTATTATTAGAGCAGATTGCTTCGTCGTTCCTTCTCGCAATGACGGAGTATTTAGAACATCTTTGACACGTTCTGCTACCTAACTTACAGATTGTATTCAGCAGGCTGCCGCGTTTGTATCAAAACAAATTCTAGATGAAAAATATATTCTTTGATAGTTGGGAAAGCATTGTAAGAACGGCTGTGATAACAGTACTCGCATACGCGCTGCTTATCGTTTTATTAAGGGTTTCGGGCAAAAGAACCCTTTCTAAGATGAATGCATTCGATTTTATTGTAACCATTGCACTCGGCTCTACACTGGCAACGGTTATGTTAAGTAAAAATGTAGCGCTCGCCGACGGGGTTCTTGCTTTTTTTCTCCTTATTATACTTCAATACATCATTACCTGGTTGTCCGTTCGTAATAAGGGTATCAGTAACCTTGTAAAATCTTCCCCTTCATTATTAGTGTACAAAGGGGTAATGCATAAGCAAATAATGAAGAAAGAAAGAATAGACGAAGATGAAATTTATGCGGCTCTAAGAAAAAGAGGATTAAGCTCGTTGGACGATGCAGACGCTATTGTGCTTGAAGCAGATGGCAGCTTAACAGTCATAAAAGAGGTGCAGAGTTTAGGTAGTAAGACTATGGAAAATGTTACGAAGCCAGACGGAATATAAGGGGTTCGTAGCGGGATTTAAAGAAAGTATTGAGGTGTATTTTCACAGACTTTAACTTGTTTTCTTACTGCTATCTTTTACTCTTTGAACCTCCTTTTCTGTTGTTGCCGCATTTTTTTCATTTTGCTGTATACTGCTTTCACTGCTCTCAACATTTACCACTTGCATCGTTACAGCATATTTGTCAGGTCTGATTTCAGATCCGTATTTTATTGCATAAGCCTTTGTAAACTCGGCGCCAAAGTATAAGATGGCCGATGAATAATAGATCCATAACAGCAGTACTACCAATGAGCCTGCAGTACCATACGTGCTGCCCATATTGCTTTTGCTGATGTAAAAAGTAATGCAGAATTTTCCCAACATAAAAAGTATCGCCGTAAATAAAGCTCCTGCAGCCACGTCTTTCCATTTAATCAATGCATCGGGTAACACTTTAAAAATGATGGCAAACAAGCCGGCTACAACTACTAGCGTAAGTAAAAGATTAAACACATACATAAACACTACGGAAATCTGGGGGAACATTTGCTGTAGTTTGCCCATAAATCCTTCGAGTAACGCATTTATAACAAGCGATACCAGCAGGAAAAAACCAAGGCCTGCAACAATTGAAAACGACAACAAGCGGTTTTTAAGCATCAGCTTCCAGCCAGTGTCCTCTTTTACTTTCAGGTTCCAAATCATGTTTAAAGAATCCTGCATTTCAATAAAAGCAGTAGTAGCAGCAACTATCAGCGTTACAAAACCAATAATCGCAGTAAAATTATTACCTGTGATGGATGCATTTTTTATGATATCCTGAATTTGATGTGCAGCGCCATCACCCACCGTTCCGGATATCTGGCTGTAAATTTTCCCTTCGATAGCCGCGCGGCCCCAGAATAAGTTGGCAAAGAAAATGATCACAAGCAACATCGGCCCTATTGAAAAAATGGTATAGTACGCAAGTGAAGCGCTTAACTTAAGCACCTTATGCCTGCTAAATCCTGCGCCTGCATCTTTCAGTAATTGCCAAAAGCCTTTTATTTTTTTCATACCGTACATAAGTAAACCATTACGAAGAAATGCTTATGGGGTAACCTGCTTCCATTTTCCCCGTTTGAGAATAATAATACTCATCCCCATGTGGAAAATATAATTAAGATGTATAC
>JALYZZ010000414.1 GCA_030948675.1 Bacteroidota bacterium
CCGGATATCTCATGTGCTCAGGCTCGTAATAAGGAGAGTTTTTATAAACAAAAGTCAATTGGGCGGTGGCTGAAGCCGCAAAAGCAGTATCGCTTTTTTTCTTTTCTTCAAGCTGCTGCCTTAGTCCGGGCTGCTGCTGTAGATAAGTTGCCGCAACGTCTTCCCATCGGTAATTGCTGTAGCCTTCTTTCTGTTGCAAAATCGCATCAAAAAAATTCCATGAAAAGAAACTATCATCTCCCGTTGGTTCCAGCATTTCTACCAGGTATCGTTTAGCCGGCTGATTTGTATAAATAACATAATCATTTTTTAAAAAACGCATTGTTCCATTCTTGCTGCTAACGACAACATGATAATTTTTGTGATGTTTTTCATAAGCTTTTGTACCGCTCTTAAAAGCTTCAACTCTGTAAGTTTCCACTGTAATGAAAGTGTCTTTAGGCAACCGACCCATTACAACGTTGTTTAGTTTTAAAAGGTCTATTACATCATGCCAACCCTGAGGAATAATATAGGCTTTCGGGGCAGTTACGAAATTTTCTCCTTTAAAATAATCATAAAAGCGCACCTCCTTTTCAAAGGGTTTTGAATGATCATAAAATAATCTTTGCTGGCCGGTTACGTCACTTGTTTTATAAGAAGCTGCATATCCTCTAAAACGGATGGTGTCGTACCTGCTGCTGTCCACTACCCACGCCAGTGGAAACTGGGTTTGTTGTACAACAGCCTTTCTGCTAGCAGTCGTTGCCGCTACTAGTTCTTTTGCGTGTTTCGAGCTTTCTTCTATGATCGTTTGCATCAACGCATAAGTCGACAGTACCCGTTCATTAAATGGTTTTAGCATGTGCGTTTCTGGCACAAAACCGATCGTTTGAAACAAGGATGTATAACCAGAACTATATCTTGGTGGATCGTAGAAAGCCGTCCAGCCTTTTTCAGGGCTTCCGTCTTCAAAATTTACATAGGGAGTCATTGGCCAACCTTTCTTTTCCATCGTTTTATATAAAGCAGGTTCCAAAGTATTATGAAGAAATGTTGCTATAGGGCCGCCTAGTTTATTTTGCTGTGTCGTCAGCAGTGTCATTGTATGTTGATAATCGGCACCGTCACTCACATGATTATCAATAAAAATCGCAGGCTTAAGGTCATGAAAAATAGTTGCAAAAGCTCTTGCATTACGAGAGTCGTTTTTTGTGAAATCCCTGTTTAAGTCAAGGTTTTGTGCGTTTCCTCTGAAACCATAGCTTTCCGGGCCCATCTGATTGACTCTTGAAAAGCTGTTTCTGTCAAGAGATCCTCCAATATTATAGACTGCAATAAAAGCAATTACCACGTTTTGTGGAGCCCTTACTTTGCCTGTCGCAAGGTCTCTTGCAAGCATCATACTGGCATCTATTCCATCAGGTTCACCAGCATGAATGCCATTGTTAATCAGAATAACAACTTTGTCTTTTTGCCAATTGTGTATATCGAAGTGGTTGTCGGCCGAAAACAAAATCAGGTGCAGCGGAAAACCTGCATCAGTTGTATTGATTTTTTTAATTAAAATTGAATTAAAAAGTCTATCAAGTTTTTCATAATATTGAATACAGTCTGTATAAGTGGTTGTTTGTCTTCCTTCAGTTTTCTCAAAGGGTGTGAGCAGAGTTTGCGAATTAAGGGTTATTGCAAGTAATAATATATATGTAACTAAGAAAGTTTTTTTCATTAATTTTTCATTATAATTTTATTTTAAGCAATGGAGGTAAATCATAGAATTCTTTTAGCGGAAGACGAGCCAAAGTTAGGTCAAATCGTTCAGGAAGAACTTACACGTGCGGGATACCATACCGATGTGGCGTATGATGGACTGGTAGCAGAAAAGCTATTCAAAGAACATCAGTACTCGCTTGTGTTGCTCGACGTGAATTTGCCTTACAAAAACGGTTTGGCTCTTTGCAAAGAGTTTAGGGAAGCGAAAAAAGGCATTCCTATTATTATGCTGACTGCATTGGGAGAAATTAATGATAAAATGGATGCATTTAATTTGGGGGCAGACGATTATATCGTTAAGCCTTTTCATTTCAATGAGCTTTTTGCAAGAATTAAAGTCTTTCTTAAAAGGTCAGAACCAGGTGCCGAGCAATCTGATAA
>JALYZZ010000058.1 GCA_030948675.1 Bacteroidota bacterium
CGGATTAGGTTGGCGCTATCCGCTCTTGCTGGACTAGGCGTTTTAGCGGCTTTTTATTTCTTTATCTTCAGTGAAAAACATTCCATTTTGCCGGAAAAGGACGATGCGACTGTATCAGAATATTCAGAGTCATTTCATCCCATCAAAACGCCTGGAAAAAAGGTGATGATCAAGCGACAACCGCAAATTTCTGAGTATTACGGTGACAATAAACCTAAAAATACCGTACCCAATGACGGCAATAAATCCGAATTAGATGCTAAAATGCTGAAGGATAGGGCTCTATCGTCTTCGATGGGCGCTAAAAGAAAATCTGCAGGTCTTGTGTATGAAGTTGTTACCGTTGCGCATTTTTACGACAAGCCCGATCGCAAGGCACGAAGGGGGGACTCAATTAATTATTGGAATGAGAGTTATGCTTCCATTAAGCCAATTACTCAGAAAAATGGTTTTGTGTATGTTGTTTTCAAGTACCCCACCGGGGAAACTGCCAAAGGCTGGTTGAGAGAAAAGGATTTGAAAAAAGTGAATACAGAATATGGTGATAACAAAGATTAATCTTTTGCAAAATTGTTCCGCTGTTTAAAGAAAGTGCCCGGCAACACCGGGCACTTTTAAGTTATTGCAATAATAATTTTGCTTCATTACGGCGATAAGTGTGTACTTATTGTCTTGGGTTTAATGCCAGATCTATTCTTTTACTAAGGTCAATAAGATGGTATCTTGTCATCCGGTCACCTGTTCTCTTTGCTGCTGCATTTATTTCTGACTGTAACTCCATTAAGTGCCCCCGGGCAATTGAAGGTATGTCTGTATTTTTTGTATTTGGTGCAAAGCCTAAAAATCCTAGGGTTGGTGCGGCCGTGGCTGAAGGCAGTAGCGCAATGATTCTGTCCACGTAGTTCTTTTGAAGATTACGACGATACATATCGATCGGCTGTCCACTTTTCAATTGTTGCCAAATACCAGATTCTAAATCAGACAATAGTTCTGGTACCCCATAAGCACCGTTTCCAAAACGGTTTGTGGATTCAATCATTCTGCTTAACCTTCCGGCAGATAATACACTAGTTAAAACACTGGTTTGAAGCGTATTGATATTATTGGTTGAAGGATCAGCTATTTTGTTTAAAATATTTTTGTCTTCTAACCACTTTGGTGCCGTAAATACAAATTGATTTAGCCACCTTACTGCACCTTTTTGAGTAGCTTTTGGTGTAGGCTCATACACGCTTCCTGCTTCCTCTACACTTTTGAATGTTTCCTGTATACCACCAATATTCTTAGTTACGTGACTGGCATACCTGGAAAATTGACTAAAAATCTGCCGATATATTTCGTTTAAATTCTGGTATCGATCACCTTCTTCTTTAGTCCATTCAGGCAGGTTTTTCATGAGTCGTTTTAAATTCCTGATCCCATATTCACTTGCCTTCATGCTGTTGTCGCCCAGGTCTTCTGTTTGCGCACGAGGGTCATTGCCAAACCCTTCGCCGCCAAACCACAATCTTGGATTTTTAGACAAACTATCTATAATCATGCGATTGCCTTCTTTTTTATCCTCTTCTTCCGTTTTATCTGTCCATCTGTATCCCCATTCTATTGCCCAAAGATCATATTCTCCTATACGTGGGTATAAACCGATCCTGCTAATGTTATCCTCGGGCTGTGCTACATAATTAAAACGTGCATAATCCATAATAGAGGCTGTATGTCCATGGGCTTCTACCCACTTTTTATCCCGAAGCTTTTCTACCGGAGTTTTACTGCTGCTGCCCATATTATGCCTTAATCCGAGCGTATGTCCTACTTCGTGCGACGATACAAAGCGGATCAGGTCGCCCATAAGTGCATCGTCAAATTTCATTTTCCGTGCACCTGGGTCTACTGCAGCAGCCTGTACAAAATACCAGTTTTGCAACAATTGCATAACGTTATGGTACCAACCAATATGGCTTTCAAGTATCTCACCTGTACGAGGATCGTGTACATTAGGGCCATAGGCGTTTGAAATGTCGCTGGCCAGGTAGCGTATAGCGGAGTAATTGGCACCCTCAAGACTCATGCTGCTGTCTGCAGTCCATTCTTTACCTATGATCGCATTTTTAAAACCTGCCTTTTCAAACGCTTTTTGCCAGTCATTAATTCCCAGGATCAAGTATTGTTTCCATTTGGCTGGGGTCGCAGGATCGATATAATACACGATTGGTTTTTTAGGTTCAACCAATTCACCTCTTTTGTATTTTTCAATATCTTCCGGCTTAGGTTCCAGTCTCCATTTTACAATATAAGTTTCCTGGTTCGCACGCTGTACTGTATCTACATATTGAGATACCTGATCAGCAAAATAGCCGACACGACTGTCAAAAAACCTTCTTTTCATCGGTACTTCAGGCAACCGGATGATAGAAGTGTTAATTTCTATAGTAACTGCTCCTGCAGCACTTGCTGCTGGCAACGAAACCGAAGGAAAAGGTGATGGCGGTGCCCCGGGAAATGATGGCGCAGCCGGATTAGCAGTAAAAGTCTTTACAGTTCTCACTTCGGTGTTTTCTTTAAAACTTTTAATCGTCTCAATGTAAGACCTATCAGGTGCAATTGCTGCTAAATTATAAGCACGTTTTACATTGGGAGGAATAGATACTACCTGGTTATCACCTTTAAAAAAATCAGTGACATCTATAATAACTCCTGTTGTATCTCTGCTGAATGCTTTTATGTCAAAGGCTGCAGCAATCGGGTCAACGTTCGAATTACGTACAGCCTGGTAAATAGGTTTAGTACTGTCAGGTGAGGATACAACATTTAAAGTAGTTCTCATGAAAACTTTGTTTTCAGGGCCTCTTTCAAAACGTAATACATTTTGGTTTAATTCTTCCCCACCGTACTTTGAAGCACCGGCGGCGGTGCGTGAATAGCGTGTCACAGTCAACAAATCTTTGCCCATTAGTGCATTTGGTATCTCGAAGTAGTATTTATCATCCTGCCAATGCACAACGATCAGCCCTTTTTGAGTTCGGATTTTTGAAGTATCAAAAAAAGCTTTGAAAGATTTAGGAGAAGTGCGCGGCGGTGTGATAGCAAAAGCGGCAGGTGTTGTCGGTGTAGTGCCGGCAGGGGTAGTCATTGAAGTTGTGCCGGCCGGAGGTAGTTTTGCCTGCGGCGGAGTGTCGGTCTTTTTATTTTTAGAAGAGGCACCGCAGCCTGCAACTAAAATAACGATTGGAGCGAGTACAAAAAAGGGTAGGTGTTTTATCATTTTTAACTGGTTTAACGATCACTAAATGTTGTCTAAACTTTATTTGGAAGAGTATGAAGTTAGGCGAAAATTCTAAAGTGAAAAAAAACTAAGACAAGCACGATGCATATGATAAAAAAAAAATTACACAGGGAGGTCGCTGGTGCTGGAAGACAACTTTAATATGTATACATCTGCTTATTAATGCCTAGGATGGCTCAACAAATAACTGGCGGTAAAAAACAATAATACCGATAGCTTTACTTAAATTGATTATTAGAATGATGGGTGAAGAAACTATGGCTATAGAGGAAAAAATATTTACAACGGTAGAAATTGAACAACTGTCAGTACATTCTGACTACCTGGAAAGGGAAGTAATTGTGGATGTATACCTGCCTAAAAATAAAGAAACAACCGCAAAAGTTTCCCTCCTTCTGGTAAACGATGGACAGGATCTGGTGACCATGAGTTTTGGTGCAATATTAGATCGTTTGTTTTTTTTCGGACATATAGAGCCATTGATATGTGCAGCCATTCACTGCAGTGAAGATAGAATAAATGAATACGGTACTGTGTGCAGAACCGATTACAAAGGACGAGGAGCAAAAGCGGGCCTCTACAATAAATTCATCTTCGACGAGCTGCTGCCATTTTTAAAAAAACAACTAAAAATTGCTTCTTTTAAAGATAAATCCTTTGCAGGTTTTTCACTGGGTGGATTAAGCGCACTTGACATTGTATGGAATCGGCCTGATGAATTTGCAAAAGTGGGCGTTTTTAGTGCTTCTCTATGGTGGCGGAGAAAAGGGTATGAAGAACAAGGTTACAACTGGGAGAAGGACAGAATAATGCATTTGCAGGTGCAAAAAGGAAGATGTTTCCCGTGGTTACAATTCTTTTTTGAATGTGGTCTTTTAGACGAAACCGCTGACCGGAATAACAACGGCATTATAGACTCTATAGAAGACACTACCGATTTGATTAACGACTTGAAAGCAATTGGCTATACCGATGAGCACATTCATTACCTGGAATTAGAAGACGGAGAGCATAATATAGCCACCTGGGCAAGGTCTTTTCCTGCATTTTTAAAATGGGGTTGGGGAGCGCAATAAAAATTACCGGTAAAAAACATCTCATTACCCTAGCCGCCTTGTTTATTTAAGCATAAAAAAAGAGCTTTCTGTTGGAAAGCTCTTTTTTTATGCTTAAGATCAAAATTTAGTTGAAAAGATACCTAACGCCCAATTGCATTTGCCAGCGGGAGAAAATGCTGGTGCTATTTGCAAAACTATTAGTT
>JALYZZ010000090.1 GCA_030948675.1 Bacteroidota bacterium
CTTCGAAGTACCGTATAATCATTTCTTTCTTATAATTAACGGACACGTAAAAGTCAGTAACCCCGGCTTTTACGAAGCTATCGGTAATTAGTTCTATTATTGGCTTTTCGCCAATCGGGATAAGTGGCTTCGGAATAATATTGGTAATAGGTTTTAACCGGGTGCCTTTTCCACCAGCCATGATGACTACTGGTACATGTAACGCACCTACCTCATGCTCCTCGGTTCCAAACAGTTCGTCCCAAAAAAGCACTTCTTTTAAATCTCCATTGCTATTGAGGATGGGCAAGAATTCCATCCTGTGTTTCTGCATCAACTCCTTCCATTCCTGTATTGAATGTTGTTCGTTGCCTAACGTGATGTTTTTTCTTAGGATCTTGTCTATCCCTTCTGATAAATCTATGCCTCTTATAATGGCCCGTTGTATATCACCAATGCTTATAATTGAGAAAAACGCCTCTCCTTTATATACAAGTAATAATTTGCAATCGATTGAGTCCATTTGTTTGAGTGCCTGAACTAACGTCGATTCGCAGGAAATTATCCGCTTTTTTACTTTTTCTTGTTTCATTGGTTAACAAAAACGTGCATAAAATTGTCTTACTCTAATTGCCTTAATCATTGAATCAGCTTCGCCACCTCACTCACACATGACTTTTATTGGGTACCAATATTTAAAAGAAAAGGTGATAAACGTGCGCTTTCACCTTTTCTTTACGGGCGGCAAATGTATTAAAAAAACCTTTGCCTGAGCAATTAATAGGAAGTAGGACAGAGTTGTAACAATAATTTTGCTTTACTAAAAGACGGTCGTGCCAACACCAGAACTGCAATGGTTTGTATACAGCTATCAGTGTTTTTAAGGGTGTAAACAGTAGTAAGAAGGTCTTTAGATAAATTTACGCCAACGGCCTTTTCGGCTCACTTTTCTTGAGATTCCTACCGCTGGTGTTTAAAGATCATTGCTTTGAATGGCTGTTTCCAACAATGCTGAAGAAAAAAGAGACGATTAATAAGCCTAAAAAAAGACCTGCAATACCGGCAACTGTTAAGCTGGTAATATTAGAATCGTAGGAAGATCGAAAGATTATAAAAGTAAGCATAACGGTAAAAATTGGCAGCCAATATAAAACAATGTTCGTTTGCCGGATTACATTGGCTCTGCGCATTTTAATGATAATAATAGTAATCAAAAGCCCTCCGATGATGGTACTGGTATCCCACAGCACCGGATAAATTTCTGTAGGATCTTCTGCCAGCCACGCGCCTTTGTGTGTTATTTTGTCCCAAAGTACATGCGAGGTTATTCCTATCAACAAAGAAGAAACGATTATGAGCCGCCTTTTTATTTGATCTCCCACTGTTCTACGCTTTTTGAATCCTGCAAACCTCCTGTATAGAAATGAGGGAAGGTGATCGACTAACTGCTTTCGTACAAATTGTTCATATAGAAAAAGTATAACGATCGATAAGGGAAGGTCAAACCAAAGTATTCCTGACCAGGTATGGCTAAAATTGAGGCGCAACGGCAGATAAAAAAAATAACCAAAATCAGGGGTAATGCTACCAATGGTAAGCGCAGTGACAGAAAACATGGTTTTGTCAGTATACGTTAAGGGCAAAACAATGGCAGGATGTGAAAAAGTAAAAGGCACTTTGAAAAATTTGAACGCTGCGAAAGTAAAGTTCCTGCTTCAATATCTGCAACGCCAGTTGATTTTTTTCCGTCTTTATTATGCTTGCCACAATTGTTTTAAAATGTACTCCTGCTGTTGTTACGGATGCTTTTTTTATGAAGACCATACTGCACCAGGAGACAGACAAGGGTATTTTTAATAGTATCTAAAAAAAGCTCGTATTATACTTTTAACGGCTTTATTGGCGTTTACTTTTAAATCCAAACCCATTAAAATTTTTTTTAAAAGGAATTAGACAAGATATTTGAATGTTAATTTGGAGGAATTTTATTATGCGTGTAGCTTGTTTAGCCAGCAGGAATTATGGATAGCCGATTAAGTAACCTGTATAGGTTTTCATTTAGCGTTTTCGACTTATTATGCCTTAATGTGGTGCATTTTGTGCTCATGCTGTCAATGCGGAGCGTGCCTATTGATCGTGCATATGTAGCCCTGTTTATTGTTAATAATGCGGCGTGGATACTGTGTGCTTACGTTACCGCACTATATGTTGGTAAAAATAACAGTAATGACAATTTTTTTAAACGGTCAATTCTCTCATTTTTCCTTTTTTCAGTTATTTCGCTCGTTTCAATTTTTCTTTACAATTTTCCCTACTCACGTTCTTTTGTCATTTTGGTTTTCATTGGTTTTGGCGCTAGTATCTTAATCAGCAGAACTTTATATGTGGGTGCCGCATACTACCTTAGAAAACAGTACCCTTTAAATAAAATGATAATAGTGATCGGGTACAACGAATTATCAAAACAGCTGATTGAAAACTTTAGACGGTACTATCGTACAATACAGGTCGTTGGAGTTTTTGAAGATGAAAATGTAATCCCTGGTCTTTCTGAGGCTCCTATACTCGGTAGAATAAATGATAGCGTGAACTATGCTATTGAAAATAATATTGACGAAATTTACTCAACGGTTTCTCCTGAAAAAAATCTGCTGATTTATGAACTGGCACAACAGGCTGAAACCAGCTTCATCCGCTTTAAGTTCGTACCCGACTTCAGGATGTTTATCAACCGAAAGGTACACATTGATTTTGCCCGCAATATACCTGTTCTTTCGCTACGGCCCGAGCCGCTGGAGAATATGGATAGCCAGATAAAAAAGCGCACTTTCGACGTTATTTTCAGCATTTTAATTATTTTCTTTATTCTCTCGTGGTTGGTTCCTTTAATGGCTATCATTATTAAACTTGAATCAAGAGGCCCCGTTTTCTTTACTCAGTTGCGTTCTGGTAAAAATAATACTCCTTTTCTCTGTTATAAGTTCCGAAGTTTGAAAGTTAACTACGATGCTCATAACAAACAGGTATCACGCGATGACAACAGGTTTACCAGGATCGGCAAGTTTCTTCGCAAGTCGAATATGGACGAACTGCCACAATTCTTTAATGTTTTAGGAGGGCAAATGTCAATTGTAGGGCCGCGGCCTCACATGTTGAAACATACAGAAGAATACTCTCAGATGCTCACTCACTACATGATCAGGCATTATGTAAAACCGGGTGTAACAGGTTGGGCGCAAATAAATGGTTACCGTGGAGAAATAAAAAAGAAAAGAGACTTACGTGGTCGTATTGAGCACGACATCTGGTATATGGAGAATTGGTCGATGTGGCTCGACCTCAGGGTTATCGCTTTAACTGTATACAAGAGTTTTAAAGGAGACGAAAACGCTTTTTGAGTCCTAAAAAAATCCTTCATTGTTATTTAGGTCATCCAGCCTAAATGTCTCATTCCACCTGGTAGTAGTTTGCCGACGCTTTCACTTTGCATCAACCCTTTTTTTACAAAGCCGCTGTAACGCTAAGTTTTATGCTCAAGCCGCCGGGCTTCGTTCTTGCAACGGGACTCCACCCGCTTTTTTCAAAAACCGCTTCGCAATGTTTTTGAATGCCAACGCTATCGCGTGGCACCAAACCGGCTGATGTCCCTTTTGCAAGAACTGGTAGATAGAGCGATTGTCCAATTAGATGCTTGTTGCAGCAATTGATTGGAAGAAAGAAATTGTTTGAACACCTAATCCTTCTACTCATCCGACCTCATAAAAAAGGCGTTAAAAAAATTACCGGTTCGGGCGTTAAGATTGGAACAACACCGACACTAATAAAAATAAAATAAATTTCGGAGGTAAATGAAATAGATGTTACCGAAGTTTGGA